>JANNNN010001240.1:0-1409 GCA_031398555.1 Planctomycetia bacterium
TTGCAACTGTCGATCATGATCAACAGCTCCATCAAATTATCATTGACGGGTGGACAAGTTGGCTGGATCAAAAACACGTCGCGACCGCGGACGTCGTCATCGATTTTGCAAAAGTTCTCACCATCAGGGTGCTTTCCCAGCGTGATGGAACCCAACTCGAGGTGCAAGGACTCGCAAATGTCGCACGCCAGCTTGGGATTAGCTCTTCCGCTGAAGATTTTCAATTCGCACATAGGAGATTTTTCGTCCAGCAAAACGTGATTCGAACGATACATAAATCAAGAGCCAATCGACTTGTCGTAACCCAATTCTTGCATTTTCGCTTCAACCTGAGCCAACTCGTCGATCGTGTTTATGCTGAGCGATTCGCAAGCCTGCAACACCGAAAGAGCATCTACGCGATGCCCCAGTTTGCGAAGGATTTCGGGACAATCCGTCAAGTAAAATTCTCCTTGTGCATTGGAGTTGCTAAGCTGTCCCAGAGCCCAGAGCAAGGCTTGGTTCTCGAACAGGTATGTGCTCATGTTAACTTCGCGGATTTGAAGTTGCTCGGGCGATGCGTCCTTTTGTTCGACGATTCGTTCAAACTTGCCCGATTTATCCCGAACTATCCGCCCCAGGCCAGCAGGATTATCTTTTTCCAGCGTTCCGAGCAGGCAGGACCACTGGCCTTTAGAAAATTCCGACAGTAGCCGTTGCACCGAAGTCGACTGAATCAAGGGCGAATCACCAGCGACGACCATGACTGTGCCGGAGTGATTTTCAAGTTGATCACGGCACATTTGAACCGCGTGCCCCGTTCCCAGTTGCTCCGCCTGTACAGCAAAGCTGACTCCCGTTCGGCCCGCCAATTCTTGCTTGACGTCGTCGGCGCGATAGCCAACTACGACAATGCTCTGTTGGCAGCCGGCGGCTTGTAAAGCATCTAAAACCCAATGAATCATGGGCCTACCGAGCACCGGGAAGAGGACCTTTGGCAAGTCGCTCTTCATTCGTGTTCCACGCCCTGCCGCAAGCACTACAGCTAATGGACCTGTCATTAATGACTCCTAACACCACGCGAATTAACTATGCCCACTGCCCTGCTAAATTTCGAAGCGAAATTTCAAGGGCATATCTTGCCAGAGCCGACTACGGTTATCCAGACCACTGAGGCGGGTCCAAACCCCCTCAGCGAGCCAATTTCTGAAACAAAAATCAGTTCTTGGACATGAATCGGGTTTAGCAGCCTGTAGAGATTATGATTTGTGATAGCTAGAGCACAACGACATTGACCAAAGCCTGTCGAGGCACTACGCTTACGCGTCCTTAACTGAAAAATTGCACTCCAATTTCCAAAATCCGACTCGCAAATCTTTCAAATCCGTCTCGCAAATTTTTTCAAATCCGTCTCAACAAGCAACCCAGGG
>JANNNN010001254.1:0-1031 GCA_031398555.1 Planctomycetia bacterium
CACGCTCCTCATCAACCGATATTACCAAGCAGCGATTTTCCAACTCGGGATCGATATTGATACTGGTCGTTGTGAGAACGATCGCCACGGGGCAATCGACTTGATAACGCTCAACGTTAGTCCGCCCAGACCCACGTTCCTTGCCGGTGGTAACGATCGACAGATGACCTTCGCTTTGCAACAACTTCAACGCGTAACTGGCATCACGCATCCCCTGTTCTTCTGCGATCGATAGTATCTTATGCCGGAAGTCGACGTTGGCGGCGTAGTAAAGACTTTGGCCGGTCATGGCACTGCAAGAGAATTGTTGTTCTTCGGGCATGAAGGCAAGGATCGCATTCATCAGCGATGATTTGCCCGCCGCCGAAGCGGATTGAATGATTAAGCCCAGTGGCCGATCGAGTAAGCGACTGGTGGCAGCCAGATAACCAGCCAGCTTGCCAGTCCTTTCGCCAACGATACCACACGCCTCGAAGTCGTCGAGAATGCGGTCCAGTAAGTTGCTGGACTGTAGCAGCTCGAGCGCGTCGCGTTTTTCATTGTCCGTTAACGTTGCTTGGCAGGTGAGTTCCCAACGTGCGATCTGCGAAACCAACTTGCAAGCCTGCATCGGATGCCAAGCAATTGCGAGCCAGATAGGCGACCGCTTTAGAGCATGCCACAAGGCAAAACGCATAATACGCAACTGTTGTCCTGAATGGATGGGCCAACATGTTTTGAATGAAGTCGTTGTTCATAGTCATTTCTAATTACCTCCGAAGGGTTTCGAATCACATGTACATCAACAGTTGTTGAATTGGGATTTGTCATTGGCTGGGATGCGTGGCAACGTGAACAACTTCGGCGATACCTACAGGAATGCGGCGTCTCTGATAAGTCGTCAATAGCGCAACCTGCTATGCTCATTCGAAATCGGAAACCATTTGACACAGACGCGTGACTGTAAGGATCAAGCAATGTGCCTCAAGCGCTTTGTATCAATTTGAGTAAAGTTTCACTCGGAATTTGTGTCTCCCCTTCTCCTCGGTACT
>JANNNN010001264.1:0-5400 GCA_031398555.1 Planctomycetia bacterium
AACCGAAGTTCCCTTGCTTGTCGATCAGGATCTGCCGCATGTTCCATTCTTGAGCCATGCGGACGAGCGTCGGGTAGATCACCGCTTCACCGTGCGGATGATAGTTACCGCTGGTATCGCCCGAGATCTTCGCGCACTTAACTCGTTTGGATCCTGGCCCGAGGTTGAGGTCATTCATCGCGACTAGAATGCGGCGCTGGGACGGCTTGAGCCCGTCACGGACGTCAGGTAATGCGCGGCTGACGATGACGCTCATCGCATACGTTAGGTAGCTATCGCGGAGTTCGTTCTCGATCGGCTGGTCGATGATCCTAGTGCCGTCACTACCATCGCCATTTGGAACCGATGGAACAATATCATCCGAGTCGTTGGGGGGTAGATCCGACAAGCGAAAAGTCCTTAGCGAGTAGCTCGAAGAGGCCTCAGAAAGCCCTCATTCGATCATCAAATTTTGGAGCCCAGATCCGATTCCTGAGAGGCCGCAAATTGTACCACCAAAGGCCCATTTCAACAACCGCCCAACGCCAAAACAGACGCTTCGCAAGTTGTTGTAGAATCTCCACTTACGACGACGCAAAAGTTAGCTAGCACCAGCCGGTGTCAGGTAGCTGGTTTCGTAAGAAACCAGACGCAATAAACCATCTCGAATACACCGTGGCGGACGCTGCCGTCTGCCATAATTGCCCGTGCTCGCGCAGACGCTGGCAGCGTCTGCAACGTTGAGCTTCGGCATCGATGCTTCCGCGCGAGACTGATAAATTCAACCGTTCGGATCGTCCAAAAGCTCTTGAAGTCGAGCTCCAAGCGTTGCGGGAAAACGAGCGGGCCAAGCTTCGTCGATCAAGCCGATCTCAATCATATCTCTCAAATGCGTTCGGTCTTTATCGCGATACGAATTCAGTTTCATCTCCACCAGCGATTGCAAACTGATGACTTGAAATTCGGTACCGCGTTCGGAGTCGCTAACATCTGGTGTCGGTGAAGCGTACGCGGGTTTGACCTTTTCACCAGCCATCAATAAACGGACTGCGTCGCGGATCTTTCCGTCGGGCTGATCTAAGAAAAAGTGGACGTCCAGCGTTTTACCATACGTGAAGCCAGCTTCTTCCATGGAGCTTTTGACGCAATCAAAGTCTTCGCGCCGAATGAGAATGTCGACATCCTGTGTATTGCGAACCGCCGCTTCGTCGATGCGCGACACCCAAGCCGCAACGGCATGACCACCAATCACGGCGTAAGGGATGGCAGCGTTTTCGAGAACTCGGACAGTCCGTATGAGTCGAAGGCGTACTTTTTCCACGGCGCGCACCATCCTTTCAAGCGAGATTGGAAATGGGTAGTCCGGTTGCATGGCGGTTTTGTTTTGGATGAAGAGGTTGCTGCTCGAAGCAATTCCATTGTACTTGGGTCGGTGATCGACCAGCAAGATCACGCATATTAGCAACTAAGCATCAATGGCGTTGCAAAGCAATTGGTGCTTCGTATTAGGGCTCGCGATATTCAAGTTGGAATGCGTCTTCATGGCCTTAGTGATTTTACCGAGGTCACGTCGGTCGAAGTGGAAGAGAAAGCGACTCGTACCTACAACCTCATCGTCCACGATTTTCACTCCTATTTTGCTGGCGATGAAAGAGTTCTCAGTCACGACAATACAGTTATCGAACCCGTGCGTTGTCGTGTTCCCGGCCTCGCAGAGTGAAATAAATTCTCTTGCGGCTCAGGGCCACGCTCGGCAAGAGTAAACCAGTCTAGCCCCTCACAACGATATTCGAAATCTTTGTGTTTAAATCGTGTCGAAGGGCTGGAATCCTCGGAGTATTCGCGAATTTGGTGCCACAGATCGAGCACTGCTGTTGCTGCATGCATTCGAGCCCAGCTAGAATCATGAGCCGCCCCAACTAAAACCGTTCCTCTCCTGGACATAATTCATGAAACTCGATTCACGTTTCACCGCTTGCTTCTTGGTGGGCTGGATATGCTTGCTAAGTTCGCATGCGGTCCGAGCCGACGATGCCAGTCGGCTGTCAAAGCAATTAGAACCGTGGCTGCAGTTGATGTCGGGCAAGCTCGATCAATTTACTCTTGTGGGAAACGGCGCGCCGATCATCGATGGCAAGCCGCAGAGGATTGAACTTAAACTGGTGCAGTTTGATGTCGAGTCGTTCGACTTGGAAATTGAGCATCCGGAATACGCAGTGCATTTGCGGCGCAGGGCAGGGGGAATGGCATTTTGTGTTCCGAAACACCAAGCGGTTTTTCTTGGCGCCGGCGCGATCAACGCCGAAGATCATCTACAGCCTGCGGGAATTCTAAATCGCTTGGTGAGTTCGGGAACAACCGTGCGTACTGTGACGCAATTAGTTGTTGGTGCAAGTGCTGACGATGTAGCCGGGGCGCTACAGGCACTTACAAAAATCCAATACGTGCCAGGCGAACAAGCTTGGAAGATCGATGACGTACAAGTCAAATTTTCAGCCGACGGTCGTCAAGCGACTGGCAAAGTCGATGATACAACGTTTGAGCTGCAGTTTGAAACGAAGGCCGATGTGCCTCGACCCTTTGATGACTGGCCGGGCATGACGGCAAAGCAGCTTGATCGGGGTGAACTTGAGAAGCAACTTGCACGAGGTGTGCGACGGACAATGGAGGTGTTTGCACCTTCCGCTTTACTGACCAAGCCAGCTGAGCGAGCGAAGAAGGTAAATCACGGTGAGCTACGCTGGATCGATGGCCAACGTATTGTTCTTTTGAGCGGCACGCCAGAAGAGATCGGCGAGGCTCATGGAAAATTGCTCAAGCAAGAAGCCGGCCGCTGTATCGATTCGGTCATGTATGCGTTTGGTACTGCGCAGACGATTGTTACTGGACGTTGGTTTCGCGATGATCTGGATGCGGCATATGCAAAGTTGGCTAAACACATTCCGGAACGACATAAAATTGAGACGCGGGCAATGGCGGTCAGTCTTGGTCTGGAGCCTGATCTAGTCGAAGCGCTCAACGTGTTTCCTGAAATGTTTCACTGCTCGGGGTTCGCACTCTTCGGCAAAGCAACTAAAGATGGAAAGCTGTATCACGGCCGCGTGCTGGACTACATGACTGAGATTGGATTGCAGGATGCTGCGACGACGTTCATTGTTGCTCCGAATGGAATGATCCCATTTGCGAACGTGGGCTACGCAGGCTTTATTGGCAGTGTCAGCGGTATGAACGCTGAAAAGATATCACTAGGGGAGATGGGTGGTCGAGGGGAAGGGCAGTGGGATGGTGTTCCTATGGCCACTCTTATGCGGCGGGGTTTGGAAGAGTGCACTTCGCTCTTAGAGGTTAAAGATCTTTGGAGGAATAACCCGCGAACTTGCGAATACTATTATGTGTTTGCAGATGGAGAAGATCGGTCAGCGGTTGGTGTGGCTGCGACGCCCGATAAACTTCAGTTTGTTGCACCGGGCGAAGGGCATGAGTTGCTGGGTGAAGGAATCGAAGACGCAGTTGTACTGTCGGCTGGCACGCGACTCGACGAACTTCGAAAGCGAGTGAAGACGGGCTACGGGAAATTCGATGTCGATGCGGCTCAGGGCTTGATGTGCCGACCGGTTGCCATGCAGTCGAACTTGCACAACGTATTGTTCGTGCCGGAAGATGGAGTGCTTTATGTTGCTAACGCCGATCATAAGCATCCAGCCGCCGAGCGACCCTACGTTAAACTTGACTTGAATGAATTATTGAAGGAGATGCCAGCAACGGCGGTCGGACCCGCCAAGGTAAGCCTTTCGCCAGAATCCGCGTTCGATGCGATGGATACGCTGAACATTGGTGCCGAGCAAATCGCTGACGCGCGCGATTGTCTGGATACTTTAAAGTGGAACCCGGAAAAGTTCACTGTGCGAATTGAGTCGGCTCAGAAGGAATGTGGCGATTGGCTAGTTCGTTTCCCGAGCGCCAAACCGTGTGGCGATTTACAGAACGACGTTGTGGCCATGGAATGGTATCAAGCCAAGAACAAATCAGGTGAGCCGATCGACGCGCCGGCGGCGGTGATTGTTCACGAATCAGGTAGCGGCATGACAGTGGGTAGACTAGTGGCTCGTTCGTTGCGATCCAAGGGCATTCATACTTTCATGATGCAGTTGCCTTACTACGGAGTTCGCCGTCCGCCGCAAGGTCGACCGACCGGCACGAATCTGGTCGGGGCGTTGCAGCAAGGCATTTCGGATGCACGTCGCGCTAAAGATGCAGTGGCGGTTATGCCGCTCGTCGATGAATCGAGAATCTCGCTACAAGGCACTAGCTTGGGCGGCTTTGTGACAGCCACTGCGGCCGGACTAGATCACGGTTACCATCGTGTCTTTGTGTTACTTGCCGGTGGCGACCTGTATGGAACTTTGATGTCCGGCAAGAAGGATGCGGAGAAAGTTCGTGCGGAACTGATGAAGTCGGGTCTAAGCGAAGACAATGTTCGCAAGATGCTCAACACCATCGAGCCCCTTCGGCTCGCTCATCGTTTCGATCCCCGTCGCACGTGGTTGTTCTCCGGCAAGTACGATGACGTTGTTCCACCGAGGAGTACCAAGTTGCTTGCCGAAGCAGCCCATTTGGACGCCGCGCACCATGTGGAGATGCTTGCCAATCACTATTCGGGTATTCTTTTAATGCCCATCGTGACTCAGCAGATGCATGACATCATGGTTGAACCGGCGGAGTAAAGGCACGCGATTACGTCATCAATAGAATTCTAGGTTGGGGTGCAAATTGACCACTTTGGATGAACCGATTTATGCCACGTTGAATTTTGAGTGGCATGACGGAGGTAGAATAGCAGCTGGCTTCAGCGGTTATGCGAGCGACTGCGTGACTCGCGCGATTTCCATTGCTTCGGATAGACCCTATCGCGAAATCTACGACGAACTTTTTCTCGTTCACGAAAGATCGCCTCGCCGTGGGATCGAGTCTGAAGTTGCCGCAGAATATCTAAAGACGAACGGCTTTGTCCGAATTCCAGCGTTCTCGTGGAGCATGCTTCCGCTTGGGCCACTTGTGGTGCAATGTCGATCATGGCGCAAAAGCCATCTGACTGCGGTTGTGAACCACTGCGTTTATGATACTTGGAACCCGAGTGTCGATGCCGACTATGAGATAGAAGCGGTTTGGCGTTCGCCGGCAATCGATCTTCGGTTGGATGTACAACAGCCCACGCAAAGTGAAGAAGTCGAAAAGGTACTGAAAAGGTTGCGAGCCATTGATCGGACCGCTCACAACGGGGCCAGCACGGAAGGCGAACGACATAGCGCGCTGCGAGCGATGCAGTCGATTATGGAACGCTACAGTTTGACCAAAGCGGATTTGCTGGAAGGGGTCGAACCGACAAAGTTCGCTTGTTTGAGCTGCGACCTGAATGGCTCG
>JANNNN010001290.1:0-4663 GCA_031398555.1 Planctomycetia bacterium
GCCGTCTCCCGCGACCCAGACATCGTTCGGACCGTTAAACAACTTGCCATCAAATCCAGCCGCTAGAACCTCGTGACTCTTATCCGGCTTGATCTTCCATAACTCGTTTTTATTGTCGGCACATGCGATCAAGTTTCCTTGGCGATCAAAGAATAAACCATTGCTACGGCCGCAAGGTTCGAGCCAAGATTCGATTCTGCCGGCAGCGGTCCAACGCATAATTCGGTCATTGGGTTGATCCGTAAAATACACATTTCCGTCTGCATCCGTTGCCGGACCTTCGGTGAATTTGCAATCCGCACTGAGCAACTTCAATTCGGCATTAGGTGCAGTAACCTGCTGAGCGTGGCCAACTGAAGTCGCGCAGATAAAAATCGTGAAGACGAGCGAAGCAAGTTTTATAGTCTGCATTGGATTGGTTCGTGGCTGACGTTGAAAATGATTGGGACATGGATTCGTCACCGTAAAGATCGGCAGGTAGTCAACATGGACGGTGTTTTGTCTTATAGCCGCCTGCATTTTAGCGACTATTCATTTTTGACATTTGCAAATTGTCGCTTTTTAGCCCCCAAAAGCAGCATAAGCGATGCTTCTTCGCCGGAGTTCCGGTTTCTTAAGAAACCAGCTACCGGTAACTCTGCACATGGCGCCTTAGCCTTCGTCTAGCAGTTGTTGGAATTCCTCTTCGGTGATGACGCGAACGCCAAGCTGTTGAGCCTTCTCGAGTTTGCTACCGGCTTTCTCACCAGCAATAACAAAGTCGGTGTTTTTAGAAACACTACTCGCTGCGCGGCCACCGTGACGGGTGATAATACTCTCGATTTCGTCGCGTTTGAATTTGACTAAAGTGCCGGTGACTACCAGCGTTTTGCCGGCGAATACACCATCGACCTCATTGGCGACGCTCGGTGCAACATCTTCGGAAAGTTTAACGCCTACGCTATGCAAATCTTCAATGACTTTCTGGCCATAATCATCGTGAAGGAACTGGTAAACACTTTCTGCAATGATGTCGCCAATCTCGTCGACATCGGCCAAGTCCTCAACCGATGCGGCCATGAGCAAATCGATCGTTGGGAACTTTTTGGCCAATTGCATCGAAACCCGCGATCCAACGTGGCGTATCGAGATTGCGGCCAAAACACGAGTTAAACCACGCGTTTTGCTCGCTTCAATTCCGGCCAGCAACTTCTCTGCTTTGCGTTTTCCGAAACTTTCAAGGGTGAGCAGTTGGTCTTCCTTCAAACGATAAAGATCACCGAACCCAGCGACTAGATCCGCTTCAACAAGCAAGTCGACAATCTTCTCGCCGAGACCATCAATGTCCATCGCATCTCGGCTCGCGAAGTAGCGAATGCGTTGCCGCAATTTCGCTTGACATGACGGGTTGCTGCAGCGGATGTAGACTCCTCCTTCGTCTTTCGTCAGCAATTCACTGCACTGTGGACAATGAGTTGGGAAGACAAAAGGTAGGATGCATTCTTCGCGACGATGGATTTCAACCCGGACGATGTGAGGAATGATTTTTCCCGCTTTTTCAACTACGACCCAATCACCAACGCGAATATCTTTACGCTCTATCTCTTCTGCGTTGTGCAAGCTGGCTCGCGCTACCGTCGTGCCCGCTAATTGCACAGGTTCCAACTCGGCCACCGGAGTAATGGTCCCGGTCTTACCAATCTGTACGCGAATCTCATTCAATCGCGTGACGGCCTCGTACTTCTCGAACTTATACGCGGCCACCCATCGCGGGCTCTTACTGGTTGTCCCCAGTTGCTCACGCTGCTCGAAGTCATTGATTTTGAACACCAGACCGTCGACTTCGAAATCCAACTCATGTAACTCCGCGTTCAGTTCGTCGATTGCGGCTTCTACCGCTTTGGCGGATTCGAACAGGCGAACATTGGGTGTAATGGGCAATCCGTAGCTTTGCAGCTCTCGCAAAAAGTCGATATGGTTCGTGGCTTTAATTCCGTCGCAATAGCCAACTCCGTGGCAAAAAAAGCGCAGCTTGCGTTGGGCACATATTTTTGGGTCTTGCAATCGAATGGTGCCGGCCGTCACGTTGCGAGGGTTAGCAAAAGCTGGCTGCCCTTCGGCGGCCCGTCGAACATTTAATTGCACGAGATCGCTATTGGTCATATAGACTTCACCGCGGACTTCAAGCAGCGGAGGCGGGTTGCCGATAAGCCGTAGCGGCACACCAAGGATTGTTCGAATATTATGAGTGATGTCGTCACCCACTTCGCCATTACCACGCGTTACGGCACGAACCAACAAGCCGTTTTCGTAAACGACCGCTGCTGCGACGCCGTCGACTTTCAGTTCCAGAACCCATTGAATCGACGAGCTACCGAGGTTCTTTTGAGCCCTTGCAAAGAAACTTGACAACTCGCCTATGTTGTAGGTGTTATCTATCGACAGCATCGGCACGCGATGACGCACTTGCACGAGATCGCCAACGATCTCGTCCCCAATGCGCCGCGTAGGACTGTCTGTCGAGACCAGCTCTGGGTGGTCGTTTTCTAATTTATTAAGTTGTTGTAGCAGTCGATCGTATTCTAGATCCGAAATTTCAGGTGTCGCTTCGACGTAATATTTGCGATCATGATACCGAATCTGGCTTCGAAGTTGCTCAACTTGCTTTTCCACGGCTGTCATGTTTTCCTCATCGTGTTCTCATGTCACCATCCGCCGCAAGGCGTGAAATCCGGCAGCAGCAATTTTGCATGTTTCCGTAAAGGTAACAAATCTGTGACGTTGCCGTAACATATGGAAACACACTTCGTTAGTGGGTCGCATCAGCCGGAACGCGTTAGAGAGCGTCCCGCTTAAAAACCTCGGGAAAACGCGATTTTTCAAGCGACTTATCAGCCGGAAGGCGTTAGCCTCCGGTTGGAGACGTAACCGGAGGCTAACGCCGGCTAACGCCTTCCGGCTGATAAGACTAAACTAACGTAACGACCATTATCGTAAGCGGGACGCTCTCGCTAGCGTCCGGTTTCTTCCGTGCGAACCGGGTGCTAGCGCACTGCTCGTTTTATCCTGCCGGTTTCGTGTGCCCCTGGCTGTGCCAGTGCGAACGAAGTAGGTGTGCTCTGAACACCCCGTGCTCACTCAGTTTGTTACAATCGCGTTGCAGTAGTTAACGTCGAACCTTTTGCAAATGTCATTTGATAGGTTGGAGTGCACGATGTCGGAGCTGGGACCGCAGGAATTGATCGAACGGTTGCATTGGCGATACGCCGTTAAAAAATTTGATGCATCGCGTACTTTGGATTATGCCACGTGGGAAGCTCTCGAGGCCAGCTTGATCTTGACTCCCAGCAGTTATGGCCTTCAACCGTGGCGGTTTGTGATAATTACGGATCCAGCCATAAAAGCTCAATTGCCAGCGATATCGTGGAACCAACAGCAACCGCAAGATTGTTCGCACATGATTGTCCTGGCGGCTCGCAAGAATATGGATGAATCCTACGTTAATCGCTACATGGAGTCGGTCGTCGAAACACGCAGGTTGCCCGCCGAAGCGGTGGCAGGATATCGGAAAGTGTTGGTTTCAACCGTCAACAGCACCGTTGGCAAACACCTTGATTGGAACGCCCGCCAAGTCTACATCGCACTGGGGCAGCTCATGACGGCTTCGGCCGTGTTAGGCGTCGATGCATGCCCGATGGAAGGGATTGATACCGGCGCTTACGACACTCTGCTTGGGTTGACCGAGACTGATTACACGTGTGTCGTAGGTTGCGCCCTTGGTTACCGCCATCCGGACGATAAAGCTTCCAGCGCTGCTAAAGTTCGCTTCGCAGCTGCCGATGTCATTATTCATCTTGCTCAGAACTGAATTAGCGTATTGCAGCATTTTTTTGGTAGCTGGTTTCGTTAGAAACCGGATGTGTTGGTAGTGATCGAATCGATCTCCGGTTTCTGACGAAACCAGCTACATGCAAAAACATTTATCGAATCATAGGAGTTCCCGTTAATGCGTTCGGCAGTAACCGTTTGTCTAGTCCCTGAAGCTCAAAGTGGTCCATTTGTTTATCACTCAGGACTTGAACACGGTTGTGAGCAAGCGGCGCGGTGCGGTTTCGATGCGGTTGAGATATTTCCGCGATCAGCTGGCGAAGTGGATCAGTTGCAATTGCGACAATTGCTTGACCGACATGGTTTGAAACTGGCCGCAGTTGGGACTGGGGCGGGTTGGTTAACGCAGCAATTGAGTTTGACGTCGACCGATGCCATCGTGGCTCAGCGCGCGGCCGAGTTCATTGGTGAAATCGTCGAACTTGCAGGTGGCTTCGGCGCGCCCGCCATTATTGGTTCGATGCAAGGTCGCATTCCAGCACCTGAACATCGCGAATCGTTGCTCGCCCAGATGACAATCGCCATAGAAAAATTATCTCAGAAGGCTGAAAGGTTTAGTGTCCCCTTGTTGATTGAGCCGCTCAATCGCTACGAGACAAATGTCTTTACCGATTTCGAGACCACGGCGAGTTGGATCAATTCGCTGAAGAGCAAGAACGTTCGTATATTGGCGGACATGTTTCACATGAATATCGAGGAATCCAATCTGGCCGAATCGATCCGCCGCTTCGGCCCCATGATCGGCCACGTTCATTTCGCCGACTCAAACCGCCGGGCGATCGGTTTTGGCCACACC
>JANNNN010001291.1:0-3584 GCA_031398555.1 Planctomycetia bacterium
GTGGCTCCAATCGCTGGACAAGTTACGGTTATTCATCGCGAATCCGGCGAACTTGTTGCTGCCAATGCGCCGGAAATCGTACGCATCGTTGACGTTTCAAAATTGCGGGCTCGATTCTACTTGACTGAACATGAAGTCGAACGACTCCATAACGAACGTTCGGTGCAAGTCGAATTGGCAAGCGGGAAACAAGTCGCAGCAACCATCGAAAGCACTGCCCCAGTTGCCGACAAAGAAAGTGGTTTGATTGTCGTCTCGGTGTTAATCGATAACCTAAACTCTGATATTCGCAGCTCTCGCTGCACGCTTCTAATCAAATGATAAATGGGCGATAAAAGGGGCCAGGCCTCTTTCCATCAGAGTCATCAAGGCAATTCGCTGACAACCGAAAGCATTAAACCAATGACACCTCAGTTCGATTCGAACGCGGTAACGTCTGCGTTGACTGCTTTCGCAACGATCGACGCGCCCATCGTACCGCCAGCTCCGCAGCCCAGGCAGCGGCCACCTACACATCCCAACCCGTCGCAGTTCACGCCCGGTGATCGGCTGATCGATTGGAATGCATCACACCCTGACGGATCTGATCAAGCCATCCATGACTTGCTGACAACCATCGGCGACCGACTGAAAGCCGAAGTGTATTTTGGTCGTGCATTGCCAAATGGTGATGCAGGCACGATTTACGGTTCGCATTTTGAAGCCCACGCGCCGAATGCAGTTTCGATTGGACTTCGATCGAGTGTGGTTGAAGCCTGTTTCGCCACCGGTCGATTTCTTTTTGCGAGCGAAAAGGATGCGACTTCGGGTGTTCTCGAAAACTACCGTCGAAGTGAACAATTTCAATTCGCGGTCGGACTATCGATCCCTGACTTGCGCGGACCTGGTGAGATGGCTTCGGGGGTCGTAATCGGTTTCCGTGACGCGTTGCCGAGTGACTTGGATCTATCAAAATACCTGACTCAGTTGCGGCTCGAACTTGCCGGTTGGGCTCAAGCGTGGCAGGCATGCCGCGAATGCCAAATGCCGAGTACCTGGTGGCGTTTTGCGCGTTCGATCCAGCGTCACCGTAACAAGATCGTTGTATTCGGTGCCTGCGCGGGTTGTATGTTGACGTTACTTCCGGTGCCTTATTGGCCGCAACGGGAGTGCGTGGTCGAACCCTCTGCGCGGCGCTTTGTGTCCAGTCCCATAGACGGACGAGTTTTGAAGTCGCTTGTACGTCCAGGTGATGTCGTTGAAGTTGGCCAGATCATTGGTCAAATGGGCGACGAACAAATCCGCTGGGAACTCGGCTCCGCTCAAGCTGAACTACAGCAGGCTGGCAAACAACAAGATAGCGCGCTCGCTCATCAAGAAGGTGGCAAGATGCGTTTGGCTCAATTGGAACAACAAAAAATCTCGCTGAAGATCCAAGCCTTACAAGCTCAATTGGAACGCCTCGAATTGCGCAGCCCGGTGGCCGGGGTTGTGCTGCAGGGAGAATGGTATCGAAGTGAAGGAGCACCTGTCGCACGCGGTGACACCCTGTTCGAAATCGCTCCGCTCGAAAAAATGACTGTGCAAGTCCATTTGACAACGGAAGACTTAGGTGAAATTGACGTCGACGATACCGCAACGGTTCGAGTCGACTCCGCCTACGGTGCAGCCTGGAAAGGCCATCTGTCGCGAATCGACCCACGTGCCGCAGTGTTCGATAACGAAGTGCGTTTTGTGGCCGATATGGAAGTCGAGAATCGAGAGAACCGCTTGCGACCAGGCATGAAAGGTTCTGTTCGAATTGATGCGGGCTACAAGTCCATCGGCTGGACCATTTTCCATAGACCCTATCGCTGGCTGATGAAGAACATAGCATGGTAGCCATCCAATGAGCATTCCACTACCAGCCATCCGACGCGACTTGCGATTCACGCCGCACCTCCAGCACAACGAGTTGTGGTACGCCGTTGAAGATCATGCGAACGGGCGTTTTCTACGCATGGGCTGGCAAGAATATGCCGCAGCCATGCAGTTCGACGGCGTGAAAAATACCAATGAGATCATCGCTGCCGCCAATGCGATGGATGAAACATTTAAGCTAACTGAAGTTGACATCGCTCAGTTGGTTGTATGGTTGTCCCGAGTTGGCTTCCTGGTGAATCCCCAAGCCAGCAGTGTTCGTCGTACTTCAACCGAAATGCTCAGTTCCCGATCGATTTGGGATCCACTTGGGGCACGCTTCGCCTTGCTCAAAGGATCACACGTCGAAAAGATCGCTCGACTGCTCCAGCCTCTGACCAGCGTTCCGTCGGCTATCGGCGTTGGAGTACTGGCAATAGTTGCGGCCATTACGGTAGCCGCTAATCCTGGTGAGTTCTTCGAAACCACGAGCAAGCTGTTCGTTGCCGAAGGGCGAGTCTGGTGGATTGTGGCTTGGCTGCTCTTAAAAGTTGTCCATGAACTTGGCCATGCTGTCACGGCAGTCCGGGCCGGTAGTCCCATTCGTTCAGCCGGCATTAGTTTCTTCTTTTTCGCACCCGTACCCTATATCGATGTCTCGGATCTGTGGAGCATCTCAAATCGTTGGCAACGGATACTGTGCTCATCAGGTGGCATCTTGTTCGAGATTGCCGTCGCTTCAATAGCTGTTTTCATTGCCTTCGCAGCCGACAACGAGTCGCTTCGTTACCTCGCATGCGCCATCGCAACCACCGGAACGATCACGACACTTGCCTTCAATGTCAATCCATTCGTCCGCTTCGATGGCTATTACATCCTTTCCGACCTTTTACAGAAATCAAACCTTTGGTCCGATGGACAGAATGCGCTGAAGTCCTTTGTGCGCGGAGTGTTACATCCGTTTACCAAACGGACTGAGCCCTTTCGTCCAGCCTTGGTTGTATTTGGTTTGGTTTGTGCGTTTAACCGTTGCGCGATGTTGCTAGGAATCGTTCTGTGGTCGCTAATTGTGTGGCAGGGCTACGGTGTACTGATCGTAGCCTGGGCGGCTTATGCGTGGTTCCTTTCACCATGGATTAAAGCTAGAAAAGCAGCCACCCTTGCTGCAGCCACCCAGCCGCAAAGTCCGTCGCTATCGTTTTGGTCACAATATTGGCAGCCAATCGCTGTCGCAGTCCTGGTCGTTGCTGCCGTCATCGCTCCCTCTCCGGTGCAACCATCAGTTCCAGGAATCGTAGCGTTTCGCGCGCCAACGATCGTCCGCAATCAGTCCGAAGGCACGCTCGCAGCAGTGTACGTCGACGAGATGGATCAAGTCAAAACGGGTGACCTAATCGCACAATTTGAGAATCCACAATTGCTACAAGTGCTCGCAATCAAACAACTAGAAGTCGCCATAGCCGAAGAAACCATTGCAATCATGCGCGCCCGCGGTGAGCTGGCGGTTTTTCAATCAGAACAAGCCAAACTAGTCTCTTTGAAAGAACAAGTAGTTCAACTGGAAAAGGATGCTAGCGAATTGGAAATTCGCGCCGAAGTTTGCGGGACCGTCCTGGCTAACGATTTGAAACGACAAATTGGTCGGCACTTTAAACCCGGCGAACCCCTGACAATGATTACTCAGCCCGACGATCTGGAAATCACGC
>JANNNN010000016.1:0-7537 GCA_031398555.1 Planctomycetia bacterium
TTGTCGACCTTCGTTGCAAGCGTAAAGATTGCCGTCTGGGCCAAACGCCATGGAGCTAATCCGACCAGTCTGTTCGGCGAAAACTCGCGTTTTGCCATCTTCACCGACTCTGTAGATGCGGCCTGCTCTCGAATCGCAGAAGAAGATATCGCCAGCAGCGTTGCAGGCGGGTGCTTCAGCTTGCTCGTGTCCTGAGCTGACCTGTTCCCAGCCAGCGTCGGCCAAGATGATGTCAACCCGTTTTTCTCCAGGTGCGTTCAAGCCCGATTTCACTTGTTGCGGGTAAACTCTCCATAGCCAGCGGAGAGCGTCGGGCATAATTGCCGCGCCGTGTTTTCCGTTGTGCCCACCTTCGCCCCATGCATGATTCACTTCATAGCCAGCGTAATTGAGGGCTGACAACATGTCTTGATTGGCAACGAACCAATCGCCGGCGTAGATGTCGAGGTCGTTGCTGCCGTCTTGTAGGAAGACTCGCAGGGGTTTGGGTTCGGTTTTACGAATAAGCATGGGGAATTTATTGGCGCCCCTGAGTCCCACGAAGGTTCCAATCGTACAAAGAACTCGGCGGAACGCATCTGGGCGTTCCCAGGCGGCGTTAAAGGCACAGATTCCACCCGAGCTCGCCCCGGCCAGCGCGCGATCATTGGCCTCGACGCTCAAGGTGTAGGTCTTAGCGACTTCGGGAAGCAATTCGCTGATCAGGAACCTTGCGTATCTGTCACCTAAGCTGTCATATTCAAAACTGCGATTGAAGCGTGGCTGAGCCTTGTCGTTATTGGGATTGGCGACGGGGACGACGCCTGGGTCGACAAAAATTCCAACGATCGGTGGAACTTCCTTGTTGTGGATTAAGTTATCGAGGATTTGTGGCAAATGCCACTCTTTCGCTCGATTCAGTCCGTCTTGAACAATCATCGAGCAAGTTGGCTTTTGAGGGTCATACTGGGCCGGAACATAAATCCAATATTTGCGTTCTGTGCCAGGGAAAATTTGACTTGTAAGCGTAAACGGTCCCTCGATTTTGCCTTCCGGTACATCGGCTTGCTTTTCAGCTTCGGGCGGCACGGGATACGACTCGTCCTGCGACAATGTGATCGTGGCGACCAACAGCAGGTGGGCGAGGGCAAGCAAAAAGATGCGGAAAGTGAGGTGATTTCGCATGAGTATGCTGAAGGATTTCTGGGCGTTGATTGGCATTCTGGGCGTTGGCCAGCGGGGGAGCGTCGATTCTAGTCAATCCCGTTAAGTTGTGCGATTGGACTGGGTGCGAATGAGAGATCTTGCTTTTAGTCTAGCCCAAACGTTTTAAAACAATTTTCCGAATCGGTTCGATAAGCTTTTGGGTGGGATGACCGCAAGTAATACTCGGCTACAATCTGTGCGAGTTAAGGCGCTGGATTTGAGTAACTAAATCCGAACACGAGTAAGCACTTTTAGAGTTTTCGTAGCGCTAGAGGATTCACTTTTAGGGCGATCGACCAGTACCCCCAATGAAGCTTGCGGTTCTTATCATCATTCTGTCTACGGCTAGGTGGACTGCTGGCGCGACAGTTCACCAATTGCCAGAAGAGCCGCCGTCGACCTCTGTCACTGGGCTTCCTGTCACGGGACCCGCAGACCCGGATAAGATTGATAGCGATAGCTCGAATGCAAATACTGCACAAACGACGACCCGTACAGCCTCCTTGCAATCGGCTGAAGCGACGCCGGGTGCTGCCAGTGGGAGCACCACGACGGCTCTGCTCGATTCAATTCAGGCACGGAATGTTGTGGCTAACGAACCTCGCTGGTTGAATGACATTCCAACAAACGCTCTGCTGGGTGCGGTGCTCGTGACGTTGGCGATCGCGTCACTAATTGGCCAGTGGCTACGCAATCAGCCGAGTGAGTCGATTAATCCGGCTCTGGTGCGTCGATTTCGTCAGCGTTTGACTTCGTGGTGGCTGATGTGTGCGATTTTGGTATTCGGTCTACTACTCCGGCCGATCGGCACCGTGATTCTTTTTGGCTTAGTGTCGTTTTGGGCACTACGCGAGTTCATTACGATGGCCCCTACGCGACGCGGCGATCATCGCGCATTGTTTTGGGCTCTAATTGTTTTTACTCCACTGCAATACGTGCTCATTGCGCTCAGCCTTTATGATTGGCATTGGAGAAGCGGCAAGGCGATCGATTTCTACGGACTGTACAGTATTTTGATTCCGGTTTATGCGAGCTTGATGGTGCCGGCGCGGATTGCTATTTCGGGTGACCACAAACGATTCCTGGAGCGTTCGGCGCAGATTACCGTCGGGTTGCTAATTTGTGTTTACTCGTTGAGTTATGCTCCGGCGCTACTGGACCTGGAATTAAGGACGAGCAGTGGTGAACCTTGGAAAGGCAGTGTGGCAGGCTTGTTGTTCTTCTTCATTCTTGTGTCGCAGCTGTCTGATATTTTTCAGTGGTCTTGGGGGCAATTGGTTGGCAAAACATTAATCGCGGCGGATGTCAGTGCCAGTCGAACTTGGGAAGGCTTTGCGGGTGGCACACTGTGCACGGGTTTGCTTGGTGCGTTGCTTTACTGGGCGACACCATTTCAGATTTGGGAAGCGGCTTGCATGTCCATGATTGTAGCTGTGATGGGCATGTGTGGGGGGATGACGATGAGTGCGATCAAGCGCGATCGTGGAGTCAACGATTACGGATCGTTAGTTCTAGGACATGCCGGGGTGCTGGATCGCATTGACACGCTATGCTTCGCCGCACCCGTGTTTTATCACTTGATGCGATTCTTCTTCTCGGCTTAGCTGTGTCATCGAATATCCCTTCACCCTGTGGATGGCCGTCCGATGTATTCGTCGCTCTTAACTTCGATGCGATTCATAGCTGACTGTGCAATCGGGCAATGAATTCAGAAAGAGTTTTCCGTAAGGCTTGGTGGAAATTCTTGGGTCGAGAATGACTACAATGCCCTCGTCGTTAGCGGTTCTTATCAGTCGCCCGAAACCTTGTCGCAGTTTAATGATCGCTTCTGGAATTTGGTGATCGCGAAAAGGATTGCCGCCCGCGACGCGGATGGCTTCGAGGCGTGCTTCGAGCAGCGGGTGGTCAGGGACACTAAAGGGCAATTTTGTAATAATTACGTTGGTCAGCGCGTTGCCGGGAACATCGACTCCTTGCCAAAAACTATCGGTTCCAAACAAGGCTCCGCGCGGGTTTTCTTTGAACTGATCAAGCAACGCACCTCGTGGCGTTCCTTCAGCTTGACTATAGAGAGTCATCTGCTGCTGTGCGAACCAAGACTGCAATTTTTGAGCGGTGGTACGCAACAGCCCGTAGCTGGTAAACAGTACAAACGCATGTCCGTCCGTTCGCAATAGATAGCGCTTAATCAACTCCGGTAGAGCGGCTTCGAACTGCAGACGATTCGCCGATGGATCGGGCAAGTCATTGACGACAATGATTTCGGCTTGACGCTTGTAATCGAACGGACTTCCTAATTGCACAGTGCGGCTGCCGGTAGCACCGACTCGCGATTGAAAGAACTCAAAACCCCCTTCTCGACCAGAGGAAACGGTAGCGCTGGTCATGATGACACTGGGAACTTGCTGAAACAGCATCTCGCGCATCTTGGTGGAGATATCGATCGGAGCGGCATGCATTTCCATTCGAATATCGCCGCGACGGCTGAGGCTCCGTTCTAGCCAATAAACACAATCACTATCGGTCTGCTCCATCCAAGCTCGAGCGTCGCCGCAAAGTGATTCAAGTCGATTGCCGGCCGACATTAGGTCTTGGCGTTGTGAGGCGTCGTCCGAATTGTCGGCCATCTTCAGCAGCGCTCCGCCTAACTCGTGCAACATGTCGCTCAATAAATTGGTAACGATGCGGGGTTGGTGAACACGTTTCGTATCGCGATCTTTGCCCATCCAATTGTCAAGGTCAAAAACCATTTGGTCGACTATCGTGTGAGCGCGGCCGACGCGCTCCGACAATCGATCCAATCCCATGGCGACGAATAAGCCGCGTCCCGTAGCAGGGTTGTAAAGTTTGTTGAGCGTATACTGAATCTGACCATTAGTTATTTTCAGCCCCAGGTGCGCGCTGGCAACCGACTCGATCATGTGGCATTCGTCGAGCACCGCGACGTCGTAATCTGGAATGATGCCCCAGCCAAGTTCATCGCGAATGGCCAAGTCCGTGAAGAATAGAGCGTGATTGACGACCAGGATCTGGGCACCTTGAACTCGCCGCCGGGCTCGATAGTAAAAGCACTTGTCATAAGTTGCGCACTTGCGGCCCATGCAATTGCTCGTGTCGCTAGAGACCTCATCCCAAAGTGAACCTGACGGTCGAAACGGCAGGCTGCTGAGCGATCCGTCAGTGGTTTCTTTGGTCCACTGCCGAAGCTGATCCAACTGAGCAAATTCAGTGTCATTGAACATCGCGGTCGCGCGTTTGCGAGCCAACTCGAATCTACGCAGGCTAAGATAGTTGCCGCGGCCTTTGACAAGAACAGAGGTGAACTCGCGGGGGATGACGCTATTGAGCAGCGGCAAATCCTTGTTCATCAACTGCTCTTGCAAGCTGATCGTATGGGTGCTGATGACGATCCGCTTGCTCGGTTCCTCTTCGTCGCTTGGCGGAGGCGCGTCTTCGTGCTGGTTGGCGGTCACGTGCAAGATTGCCGGTACCAAGTACGCGAAGCTCTTGCCAACACCTGTACCCGCTTCGGCAACGAGGTGCTTTTGATCTTTCATTGCAGCCGCGACCGCGCGAGCCATATCGAGTTGCTCGTTGCGGTGTTCGTACTTTTTCAGTCGACGGGCGATCGCGCCGCCTGGACCGAGAATTGAATCAATGTCAAGCGACAAACTCGCCGAATTCCTCAAAAAAAGCGTGCTATACTTCGGCTTGAAAACAGGCCGATGTGTTTCGTAGCTGGTTTCGTCAGAAACTGAATACTCGAGAGACCACTTCTGCGTCATCCGGTTTCTCACGAAACCAGCCACAAAAATTCCTGCGTTAGATACGCTGAACTAGTTGGCCGCTTACACGACGTACGAGTCTTCGCATTTCCAATACACTAAGCGTACTGAGCACACGCGGTACGGGAAGACCGCTTGTCACAACAATCGCGTTGATATCGGTAGGTTGTATGTCGATTGCTTGCAGAACCGCATTCTCCTGCTCATTCAGCTGTAATTCTGCCGCATGGCGAACCGTTTTATCGGGCGACAGGATTACATCTTCAACCATCGGCCCCAGTTCTTCGAGCACATCTTCGGGGTCTTGAGTCATGTGTGCGCCGTCCTTGATCAAGCGATGGCATCCGCGAGAATTCGGCGAAGAAACCATGCCTGGCAAAGCAAACACTTCGCGGCCCTGTTCGCCAGCTAGCCTTGCCGTAATCAACGCGCCCGACCGTTCGGCTGCTTCGATTACGATCGTTCCGAGCGATAAACCGCTGATCAGCCGATTGCGTTGCGGGAACATTCCCTTTTTCGGCTTAGCACCAGGTGGCATCTCGCTAATCAAGGCACCGTTGGCCGAGATTCGTTCGCCCAGTTCTACATGTTGGGGAGGATAGATTTCAGCAACCCCACTGCTAAGAACTGCGATGGTCCGCCCCCCGACTTCTAAAGCACCGAGGTGAGCGGCGGCGTCGATACCGCGAGCTAGTCCGCTGACAATCGTCAGTCCGCCGCGAGCCAACGTCCGCGCAAAACGCTCCGCTTGACTACGACCATACTGAGTCGCACCGCGCGTTCCAACAATTGCAATGCTGAGAGCATCGGTCCTAGCAAATTCCCCTCGCACATAAAGCAACATGGGCGGATCGGGTAACTCTTGCAGCAACCTTGGAAATTCTTGTTCCCAGGGAAACAGTATGCGGACTTGTTTGTCCTCGCACAGGCTGTACACCGACAAGGCCTGGTCACGAAATTCGCTCGACCGGATGCGTCGGCTCAACACAACTCCGATTCCCTCAACCTCAGCCAAATCTTGTGGGCTCGCTTGCAACACTTCGCTCGCCGTTCCGAATCGCGCTAGCAGAGTTTCTAAAGTCCGTGGGCCGACGCCCGTTGTTAACGTCAACTGGAGGTAATCGATCGAATTGTGTTCTGGCAAGGTCATAGCAATTAATTCTCGGTGGCTAGCTCTGATTCTAACTCTGCGCCGCGATCGGCAGGCATCGCTTTGTGCCACTCTGCGAGATTCTCATACATTTTTGCGACGGTAGCCATATTCGATTTAGCGAGATTAGTTGTCTCACTGCGATCTGCAATCAAATCATACAACTGCGGATCACTGCCATCGTATTCGCAGAGCAATTTCCACTTGCCATCGCGCATCGCTAGATCGGGATAGTTTTCTTGTTTTGTGCCAGGGCGATCTGGGGGGCGTCGCCAATAGATCGGATTGGTCCGCGAGCGACGTTGAAATCCGAGCAAAGTTGCTGATAAATCTTCGCCGTCCAAGTTGACTTTATTGCTAAGTTTTAAGCCTGCGATGCTTAACAGTGAACGGGTAATATCTAAAGCGCAGAAATAGTTTTCATCATTGGTTATTCCTCGCTTTCGCTCTTCAATAAAAGCTGGTCCCCAAACGATTAATGGCGAACGAATTCCTCCCTCATAAAGATTCGTCTTGTGACCGCGCAGTGGTAATGCCGATCCGGCGCCGGGTTCGGGACCGTTATCACTAAGCAGCAAAATCAAAGTGTTTTCACGAAGTACATCGGAAGAACGCACAAAATCAAACAGCTTGCCGAGCTGCTGGTCCATGTTCTTGAGAACGCCCTGGTAGAGCGTGCGTTTCGATTCATTGCCGCGAAGCGATTCTGGCGGGAAGAAAGGCGAGTGAACGTCGTCAGGCCAGAGGTTTACATAAAACGCTTTCCCGGCTTGCTGCGATTCGTCGATGAACTTTATCGCGTCGTCAACAAAACCCGCGGTGATCCTTTCACGATTCATCCACGTTATTGGACCATTGCCGAGGTTGTCACTTCCCAGTGCATGCCTCTTTGGAGGATTGCCGTCGTGGGTGTCGCACAGCGGCAGTAGCCTAGGGCCTAGTCCTTCAAAATTTGTCAGCGACGTGTCGAATCCATAGTCGGCAATTAACGGAGCTTCGCCTACATCGCGTTGGCCTCCCATATGCCACTTTCCAAAATGTCCAGTTGCATAGCCTGCCTCTTTCAAGCTCCTTGCAAGAGTTGGCGCGTTAGGTTCAAGCCAATTCGCCATGCCTCGACGCACGTTATCTTTTCGATTGCTGAGATAAGACGAAATTCTCCATCGTTGCGGATACTGCCCAGTGGTAATCGCGGTTCGTGATGGTGAGCAAATCGGAGCATTGACATAAAAGTTTGTAAAACGAATACCATCTTTTGCCAAATTGTCTATGTTTTCCGTACGAACCGCTTGGTTACCAAAGCAAGAAAGGTCCGACCAACCCATGTCGTCAATCAGTACGACGATGAAGTTGGTCTTCTCCGTCTGGGCTTGCAAAGACGCTGCGTTAAAACAAATTAACGCTAGAAAGAGGCACG
>JANNNN010000034.1:0-5510 GCA_031398555.1 Planctomycetia bacterium
ATTTGGTTTGCGAATTAAGCACACGCATGCTCAGCGCGTTAGCAATTTCAGGATATCGATCTTTCAAGCAAGCGGTTATTCCGCAAGGCCAGTTGAACGTGGTAACCGGCGCGAACGGGTCGGGCAAATCAAGTCGCTATCGGTCACTACGATTGTTTGCGGACATTGGCAGTGGAAACCTGATCGCATCCTTGGCACGCGAAGGCGGTTTGACTTCGACACTTTGGGCCGGCCCCGAATTCGTTTCCGGTGACGACCCCGAGCCCGCCCTGCGAAAAAATCCGGTGAGTCTTCGACTTGGGTTTGCAAGCGACGAGTTCTGCTATACGTATTTCCGCCTATTTATTTAAGGATTTTTAACGCTCCGGAAAGCGATTGCCCTACGGACCGCTGGAGGCAATGGTGCGTCCACCCCCATCACTGATCGCCATAGAATTTCGTTCAGCTCAAAATCATCAATGCGATCATACTCGGTGAAATCCATTAGCATCGATCGATCCGCTCCGTAGGCAGTGGCTTCGTTCTTCAGGTTTAGATCAATCTGCGGCTCGACATGAGTATACGGTGTCAAATCCGCCGTGTTCGTAAAGCTGTCATACATTGGTCTGGCAGCCGCGTCGTACTGCGACAGCGGTTGCAAGCCTAGTATGAGTTCCATCGTGCGAATCATGCTGACCGTGCTGTACTGAGTGCTATCCACGTAGCCGCGTTTGGTATACGGACTGATGACCAAGCTAACGGTACGATGAGCGTCTACGTGATCGGGTCCATTCTGCGCATCGTCTTCAATCACAAAGATCGCAGTTTGGCTCCAAAGCGGTCCGTGGGTAACAGCTTCTACCAACTTACCAAGTGCTTGATCATTGCTGCCCACGCAAGCTTCCGGTGTGAACGATCCTGGACGCGTGCCATCGGTGTGGTCTTCACCCAGGCTCATGATGATGAACTGCGGCATATTCTTATTCTCAACAAACTGGCGATACTCGGCCAACATGACCTCTACTAAGTCAGTGTCGCGTTCGCGTACGCCTGGCTTGCCGATACCGAAGTTGGGACACATATGACCGACAAGGCCTGGAACGCGTCCTTCCATTTTTTGATTGCCTTCTCCATCCGAAACCCGGCCACCATATTCTTTGTAGCTTCGATACGAAACTCCGGCTCGTAAGCATGCATCCCAAATATAGCCCGACGGCGAATTGGCAAGATCGCCATCGTCGTCGTCTTCGACACCCAAGCGACGAGAGTAAGTCAAGTGCCAATCGCGAGCGATGTAGTCCGTGTTGTACGCCATTGTGCTCCAGGGATGCCCATCGCGGCTCACTTGGCCATTGCAGTACAAATTGTCTAACAACACAAATTCTTCGGCCAATTTGTGATGATTGGGAGTGACGCGACGCGGGAACATGCACAACGATGGATCGCCGTTGCCCTTCGGATTCGGACCTGTGGCCAAGTCACCGAAGACTTGATCGTAGGTTCGATTTTCTTTGATCACGTAGATGACGTATTTGATCGGGCTCGGATCGCCCACCTTCTTTGGAACAGCGGTATTTGCATCGGTAAGTGATCCCGACAGTAAACGATCCGAGTAAGGGCAGTTCTGATAAACCTGCTCCGTGTATTTCTTGAGCTGATCTTCGGTGGGTAGATCGACGACAGAAACTGCACCGCTCATTGTTGTGCCAATGTACGGATAAGGCAGCGTCCTTGCTCCTTTGTTGACTGCTTCAGTTGGCTTGTCGCCGGCTTGCCGTTCTTTTGCGATCGGATTTGGCTTAGACTGATTTCCCTTACCGACACCGACCAATATTTGTTTACCATCGGGAGTAACCGCGACACTCGTCGGGTACCAACCCGTCGGAATGAAACCCTCAACTGTGCTCTTATTCGGCGATTCGATATCAACAACCGCTATGCAGTTGTTATCCGCATTGGCAACATACAGCTTCTCACCGTCAGGCGAGAGCGCCAACGCGTCGGGGGTGCTACCTTCAGGAGATTGCGGAAACAAGCTGGTGTAGATGGTTTCTGTGACAACGCCTTTCACTGCGTCGATGACCCACACTCCATTGCTTGAAGCGCAAGCTACAAAGACTCGATTATCTTTCGGGTGAATCGCAAGTTGATTGGGATGCTCACCAACACGAATTGTATCGATCACTCGAAAGGCCTCAACGTCAATTACTCGAACCACGCCCTCGGCCCAATCGCTGACATAGAGCATGCGCTGATCTCGGCTGAGTCGAATATCATAAGGTCGGCCGCCAAGATCCAAGACTCGCTCGACTCCATCGATCAGAGAGGTGCTAAGCAGCTTTCCAGCATTGATAAGCAACGAGTACATGCAATTTCGCCGCTCGTCTAAGCAAAGACCGCTTCGAAACGCGTTGTCCGCTTTTAGTTTGTCGCGAAGCGCCGTCTGCTCTTCACGCGAGAGTTTAGTAATGTCTGCTTCATCCGGACTAGTACGTGTCAGCCCACTTTCAGCGAGTTCGAACTGATGTAGCGAACCCGCTCCACCACCTGACCACCAGATCTTCTTTTCGTCACTTGAGACCTGCAATCCAAACCAGCTTTGATAAACCGCCTGCTTGCTAAGTAGTTTGCCGCTCGTCAAATCGAAAACGCCGAGATAGTGTTCATTGAATCCATCGCAACTGGCCAGCGCACGCCGGCCATCGGACAAAGGGATCATGTTGAGTACAAGATCGTTTGCCTCGATATGGCGTCCTGCAGGCGTCAGGTGCCATCCGTTCGGCAACAAGAAACCGGTTTCGGTTGGCCCAGCCACGGATGTTGTCGGCCTTTGAGTTGTTTTGGTCGAATCAGGAGACGCTTCTTGCGCCGTTAAGGTAGGCAGGGCTGCTGTTAAGACCCAGGTAATAACACTTAATCGTAAACCCCAACATTTCATCACATCTATCTGCATGTCCAAGTCCACCTTTACTAGATTACGCGTTGCATGGGTGTCGCCAATACGTTGACGACAGTGATTAGACCAGCGAACTGGGAAAGTTTCGCTGTGCGATCCGTGAGTATTCGATGAATTTTAAAAATTCAAGTTCTCGAAGCCTCCGGTTAAGCAGCCACACTCGTAAATCTTATTGCGATCTTAATTGGCTCTTTTGTTGCCGGCGGTGCAGTCAGCTCGCGAAGCGGCCTGTATTTTCCCATTTGACAATTTCATTCCGTCGTCCACGGGTACCCAAAAGTCGTAGTCGCAAAACTGCGTTGACTTGGTTCACATACGGAAGTTTGGTTCTCGACTTGCTAGATTGCGTTGTCCGCTGTAGCAAGCTGAACATCGCGAGTTTGCTTGGTCCAGTAGAACGGAAGACCAAAACCGGCGATGACAATTGTGACTAGCCGGTAAATGGTCGCAACCAACATTCCAGAGTAACCCGCCGGAATGTTTGGCAACGTTTCAAACAGTTTAGCCAGGGCCGCTTCCTGGTATCCAAGACCTCCCGGGGCGAGTGGGAGGGCGCCAGCGGCTAGGGCTGGTGGAACAACTTTTAGATGATCCTGCAAACTTGGATGCTCCGCATAGGCGCCACATGAGATCCAGTAAATGGACAGTGCCAACAGGCCATGCACGCCCACTGCTGTAACAATGAGGCTTAGCAGGGTCATGTGTTGATGGCGAAGAAGTCGCAACGCGCGTGCCATTCTCGCCAGCGTTTTGCCGACGACGGGAATACCTCCTCCCCAGTCAATCAAGCGATCGAACCAAGTGCCAGCGTAGATCGCTGTCAGCAGAGCGACGATCGACAGAAGTGCAATTCCGGTCGACCAATTGCGAATCACGATCAGCGGAGCCGGAAGACCGCTCCCAGAAAAAGCGATCAGACTTATGCTTGCCAATAGTATCAGACCTAGCAAACCGATCGCTCGATCGAGCAGCACCGATGCAACGGCTTCTGGACGTCGTTGTGGTTTGTCTTTGGCAACCAAAATTGCTTTAAATAGATCACCACCGACGCTACCAAATGAAATGAAGTTCAGTAGATATCCAAGAAATCCCAATCGCAACGCTTCAGCGGGCGTGAAGGGAATTTGAAAAGCAAGCACCAACCTGCGCCATCGCAAAATACTGATGATGATCGCTAAAAACGCGGTCAGCAAGGCGAGTCCCATCAAGTCCCAGCGTTTGGGTTGTTCCCAAAACACGCGATAATGCTCCGGATCGACTCGCCAAAGTAGATAAGCGAAGAGCGCTACGGGAATTGCAACTTTTAAAAATAGGATTGAGGCCTTCTTCAACGGAGATTTCTTTCCCAACAGAGTCCGAACCAGCAAGGGCGTCTTGTTGGTTATTCAGAGATTCTAATCAGTCCACTAGAGTGGGACTATCGCCGGCAGTTTCTTGATGTGGCCAACGGAGAATAAAAGTTGTCCCATGTCCGGGTGTACTATCCACATCCACGTCACCCCCGTGTTCACGTAGGATTTTCCGACTAACCGGCAAACCCAAACCTGTTCCACGAGCTCCCTTTTTGGACTCGAAAGGCGAAAAAATGCGTTCGCAATCGTCGGCTTCAATCCCTTCGCCATTGTCTGTTACGCAGACCGCAATCTGCTTCTTGGCCAAATCGGCAACGGCGGCAATTTCAACGATTCCAGCCTCCCTCGCTCCAGCGGCGTCGATCGCGTTGGTGACGACGTTTAGAATCGCACGATGAATGGCTTCTGGATCAAAGCTGATCGACTTCAAGTCTTGCGGGTCTTGCCACTTCAATTGCACGTTCAGTTCTTTCGCGCGACTTTGCATCAGCTCGACCACGTCCGAAACTGTTTGCCCCAAGTCGGTTTCAACAAGTTCAGGCTGACGTTCTTTACTAAACGAAAGCATATCCATCACCAAGTTGCTAATGCGATCTTGGTTACGCTCCACCATTCCCCATCCCTTTCGAACAACTTCAAAATCCTCTTTTCGCAGTCCATCTTCGATTAGGTAGCTGCCGCCGCGTACCCCTTGCAATATGTTCTTCACGTGATGGGACAAGTTGGCAATGGTCTGTCCCATCGCAGCTAGTCGCTCTGATTGCAGCATCGCCCGATAAAATTGAGTATCCTCGACCGCTAGCGCTGCTTGGCTGGCGATAGCAAACAACAGCTTAAGGTGATCTTCGCTGAAGCTGCTCACCAGTCCGCGATCAGTATATTGGCCGGGCGACATTGATGTATCGATATAGATTGCGCCTACGAAACCATAGCGACCAAGCATCGGTACACAAATCGCTTCTTGAATACCGAGGTTCACAATGCTTTGAACGTTGTTCCAGCGCGCGTCATCTTGGGCGTTGCTAGTCAAAACACCTTCTTTTTTCGAAGCAACGTAATCGAGGATCGTTCGGCTGATTTCGAGCCGTGAGTTGCCTTGGTTTTGCTTGCGGCTGCGATTGTGAGTTGGCGTGAGTTGGCCGGTGACATCATCGATCATCAGGATGCAAGCTCGGTCACATGCGATCCACTGAAAAATAAGATCAAGAACTTGTCGAAGAAGG
>JANNNN010000037.1:0-8588 GCA_031398555.1 Planctomycetia bacterium
ATTTGGCTACTCCTAAGTCTAGCTGTCACAGTGGATTATGATCGGTGCAGTTCCTTTTACGTTGATGCCGCAAGGCGTTGAGCACTTGACGAGCACTGAACCGCGCTCCAACATCGCCCCCCTGGTTCCTTTTACGTTGATGCCGCAAGGCGTTGAGCACAATAATCCAAACGACATACCAGCCGAAACGCTGCAAAGTTCCTCTTACGTTGATGCCGTAAGGCGTTGAGCACACTTCGCGAGCCCTTGTCAGCGTCGGCCCGCCATCTCTGCTGCCGCTTGGCCGCTTGCCAACGTCGAACTTGCTTGTGTGTGTCGAGCGACGGGTAGATTGTCGGCAGCGACCTAATGCTCTTGACGCTCCACTAGCTTCAGCCGCCCGACAACAACACTCATCAACTTGGATGCAGTGCGTACAAGCATTTGCGCCTTGCTAGCGGTCAACGTTCTGCGAACAACAATACGGTGCCAATACGACAAAAGGCATATTGACGTAAAGTGTCATTACACAGAGGGCTGCCGTTGGTGCTTTAAAGAATTGCATAACCGCATTATAGAGGTGTCGACAGGCCAAAGTCAATTTCATCTACCTGCACGAACTGGCTGATTCCCGCAAAGCTGAGTACCGCAACTGCAACATTTCCAAGTTGGAAACGATCCCTGCGGAACGATATGCGTCAATCCCGCTCTTCGCATACGACCCTTGCAAGTCGGACAGCGTCTTCCACGTAATTCCCGCAACACACTTGGAACAACAAGCAAGCTCATTACTATGAAAGTGCTGATCGATTCCCAAAACATAGGTTCATTCCAGAGTACGCATATGAATTGATTGCCTTTAACATACAGCACGTCGATGCCGGCCCCTAGCTAACGCTGTGGGCTCACAAAATATCAAACCCGGGAATCGTGCCATTGCTCGAACCGAACGAGTCGACCTCCACACCCAGGCGGTTTAAGAACTGCACGTAGAGATTGCAAAGCGGTGGATTCTTTTTGGGATCGAAAGTTAGATGCTGACCATGTCGGAAGCCGCCCCCAGCGACGATGATGGGCAAGTTCTTGTTGTCGTGACTGCTGGCGTTGCCGAGGTTACTTCCGAAAAGCACGATTGTCTGAGCAAGCATCGTACCCTCACCTACTGATGTACTTTTCAGCTTCGTTAACAGTTCGCCCAAAAGAGTCATCTGCTGAAGCTCTACGACACGCAATTCGGCGAGCTTGGCGGGATCCTGACCATGGTGCGAAAGATTGTGCCAATCCTGCGTGACTCCCGGAATGGCAGGCACTGCATTAAAGCCATTCAATGCGAATGTAATGAAACGCGTGGAATCCGTTTGAAGAGCGAGGTGCATCAAATCGATCATCAGCCTAACGCGTGCGACCACCTCAACGTAGTTGTTGATGTCGACCGGTGATTTGACGTCGACTTGAGGCTTGGGACGACGAGCCCAGTCTTGGGCTTTCAGCATCTTCTGCTCAACTTGACGCACGGAACTGAAGTATTCGTCGAGTTTCCGCTGATCTTGCGTCCCAAGCCCCTTTTGGAAATTTTTCGCTTCGCCAAGCACTGTGTCCATGATACTTTGCCCCTGCTGCAAGCGTTGGACTTGCAAACCGATTTCTTTGGGAGTACCGGCCACGAACATGTTCTTAAAGACGCTTGATGGTCGCTGCTCAGCAGGGATAGGTACACCGTTGCGAGTGAACGATAACCCCGTATGCGATGATGCCAATACAAGCGAAGCGAAGCGAGTGTCCGGCACAAGCTGCTCGACGGCAAACTGATCGAGTGAAATCGTATTCTTAAAATTGTCCGCGCGGGGATGCGGAGCCGATGTCAAATAACACAATTCGGCAGGATGCCCTCCGTCGACATCTGGATGCGACAGCCCCGAAAACACGGTGAAGTCGTTGCGAAAATCCTTGATGGCTTCAAGGTAAGGTGTCAATTCATATTCGCGTCCGGTTTGAGTCGGAAATAAGTTCGGGGTGTGCAAGCCAAGCGTATTGTTGATGCAAATCATCCGTCGAGGCGCCTCGGAGGCCGCCGACTGGGCTCGCACCGAACCCATCGATTCCAATAGCGGCAACGTCAAAGCGACACCAGCCCCGCGTAAAAAGGCACGACGTGATGGATATGCAGGTTTCATGCTTAGTTCCAAGAATCACTTATTTCGAAACAAGGGGCTGGCCACAACCGCGTGGACAATCGATCGCAATCCATAATCGGAATCTCGGGTTTCTGCGAGAATTTGATCGACTGCTTGACGATCATCGAATCCAACCGTCTGGCCCGTAGCATAGGTTACCAATTTTTCGGTTACGCAACGAGCAATGGATTCGGGATCAGCGATCAGCAGTTGCTTGAGTTCGACAATGTCAGCAAAATGCCGACCATCGGGCAAGGTATCGGCGGCTTCAATCTGCCGTCCCAATCCATACTGAAAACCGGCGAGATACTTGGCCAAAAGGCCAACACGATTCTTGACCCAGTCCTTTTGATCAGCGACAACTCGATAACGGTCACGCCAGCCCCCGATTACATCAAAATTTTCCAGCGCAAAACCCGGCGGATCAATTCTCGAATGGCAACCCGAGCAGTTCTCCGTCGCTCGATGTTTTGCCAATTGCTCGCGGATAGTTGTAGCGCCGCGAATATCCGGTTCAACGGCAGGTACGTTTGGCGGAGGCGGTGCCACTGTCTGTCCCAAGATTCGATCCAGCACCCAAACACCGCGCAGCACAGGCGATGTCGAAGTACCATTCGCCGTGACTTTGAGAACGCTTGCCTGAGTCAGAACGCCGCCTCGATGATACTCGGGCTTCAGTTCCACCTTGCGAAGCTCAACACCGTGCACATCGGGAATACCATAGTGAGTCGCCAGTCGACCGTTGAGTATTGCGAAGTCTGAGTCCACAATGTTCCGTACGCTCAAGTTTTTTTTTATAAGTTCGTCGAAAAACCGATGCGTCTCCTCGACCGAGGACCACTGAAGCAATTCGTCGAACTCGGGATACAACGCTTTGTCAGGGGTGGTTGCTTCGATATCACGCAGGCTAAGCCACTGTCCGGTAAAGTTCTCGGTAAACGCCTTGGCTTTCGGATGCTCCAGCATCCGCTCGACTTGCGATCGCAATACGTCGGGCTTGTTCAGTTCGCCGGTGCGGGCCAAATCAAGCAGCGTCTGATCCGGCATCGTGCTCCATAGAAAATACGACAGCCGCGACGCCAGCGCGAAATTGTCAAGCGAATCGCTGGATTCACGCAGGTATAGGAACTTCGGTGATGCCAACACCGCCTTGAGACCCGCTCGCAGTGAAGCTTCAAATGACTGGCCCGATTCGAGAGAGGCTGCGACCAATGCGACAAACGGTTCTCCTTCGTCTGTCGTTACCGGACGTCGAAAGGCCCGTGGCAATAGATTTAGCAATATACGTTCGGCATCGGCCAAAGTACCGCTCTTCGGATCAACGTCTCCGAACACTCTTCGATAGCTCTCAGTCGGCCAAATTGCTGGTAAGGGGCCTTCGACTTCAATCCAATGAATGTGCAAGCCTGGCCCCGGGTACTCAGGCATCGTTTCATGCTTTAGATACACAAACGGCAACGCAACCGGCGTCACTTTTAGCGTGTCGTTTTTCGCAAGCAGCCGCTCTTCGAATTCGATTACCGTCGGCTCACCAGGCGGCGCATCAAAGTAACCAAGATGCCGCGTGGGATTGCCGCTGACGACAAAATTTCCAAGTAACGCCGCCATCGGTAAAGGCGTTTCAGAATTGTGAGCCGATGCGGAAATGCGAAAGCGATAGCGTCCAGCCGCCGGTGCTCTGAATTTGCGAAGATCCGTGGCTGAATCTCCGCTGTTTCGAAACAGAATTACCCCTTCGCTCTGTTTCCAAACGCCAGCGATAAACCAGGTTGGAAGCGAATCGTAAAGATCGAATCGCTCGATCTTGCTTTCCAAATTATGAACAGGTGCAATCGCAGCATCGATCATTGCGTCCGCCGCGTCGAGATATCGCTCAATCAGCACCGGCGAAATATTCAGGGCGGCACCTACATTGTCAAATCCTTGCGCAACTGCGTCTTCCGGCAACATCTCCTTTACAGATATATGCACATCGAAAAGATCACAGAGTGTATTTTCATACTCAACGCGATTTAACCGCCGTAAAACCACACGCCCTTCGCCACGCCGATCCGCTGCGGCCGCTTTTAGCTTTGCCGTGACATGCTTCACCACCTCGGCTGCCTGCTCAGGCATCGGCTGTGGTTCGCCTTCTGGCGGCATCTCCCTAGCTTGCAAGCGCCTAACAATCTCTTGCCATCGTTCGAACGTTGCAGACCGATTTAGATCACTGTCCAACTGATCCAGCCGCAACTCTCCCTTCGCTTGAGAATCGCCGTGACATCGAAGGCAATGCTCCTGTAGAAACGACTTCGCAGTTTGATTGAGTGCTATCGCTTCTGTTGCTACGGATTTTGTATCATCTGCCCAAACCGCAGAGGCATGAAACAAGGTGGAACAAATGATGATTGCGTTTAACAAACTGCTTTTCACCGTGGGGCTTTCGTGACACTGATCGCCGAATGATCCTACCAAAGCTAGTTCCATAATATTCCGAGGACCAACGCAGTGTAACCAAGGGCCGCTGGTGCGCTAACCAATTTCTGCATCTTTGTACCGCGTATGAGTAGGTAATAAGCCGATCCGATACCGAGGAAAAAAGCCACTATCCGGAGCATTGACTGGAGCGAACCGGAAGTTCCAGTGCCGTACCGCCCAGCTTCATTCACGAATGTACAGACAATGAGGCAAGGCATCGAATAGCAAATCGCAATACAAATCGCGATCCACCAACCTGAGAGCTTAGCCGTCCACTCATCGGAGTCTTCGGTTTCATGTGGCGAATCGTATTTATGCTGCGACATGAATTTTAGGCCTAGTGGAGCGTCAAGATTAAATTTTAGCGTTGACTCTATCATTTATAGGTGACTGATCAGCCGGAAGGCGTTAGCCGAGGGCCTTCAGCCACAACCGGAGGCTAACGCCTTCCGGCTGATAAGTCGCTTGAAAAATCGCGTTTTCCCGGGGTTTTTAAGCTGGACGCTCTCGTTAGCGTCCGGTTGTGGCTGAAACCGGAGGCTAACGCCCAATGGCTGATCAGTCACCTATAAATTGCGGTTCACTCTTCGATTTCTAAGCGGGACGCTCTCGTTAGCCTCCGGTGAGATCTTCAACAGGAGGCTAGCGCTCTCTAACGCCTTCCGGCTGATAAGTCACCTGCGAATTAACGATGACAATTGCATTCATACGCGGAACGTCGATAACGCGATCTGCCTAGTGGCACAAACCCCAAAATCTAATCTGGACAAAGCACTAGACTAGGATTATGCCTGTCCCGGCGATAGGTTTACAAAGGGGGGCGACGTCAGCGCCGGTCTTTTGCTGGCAAAAGAAGTCGCTGTGACTTGTCGCCACTACCAAGCCCCGAAGAGTCGCTCGGCATTGGCGGTTGTTTGAGCAGCAAGCGTTTTGTAAGATTCGCCGCGGACTTCGGCAACGCATCGCAGCGTATGCACGACATTTGCAGGATGGTTCGGTTTCTTACCGCGAAACGGATGCGGAGTCAGGTAAGGACTGTCGGTTTCAACCAGAATGCGATCGGCCGGAATCGTTTTCGCTATCGCGCGTAGATCGTCTGCGTTCTTGTAAGTCACCATGCCGGCGAAGCTAATGTAAAGCCCAAGTTTCAAGCATTCCTCTGCAACCGTTTGCGGACCCGTGAACGAATGCATCACGCCTCGCAGTGGCCCTTGCTTGGCTTCATCACGCAGGATGTCGACTGTTTCCTCGGCGCACTCGCGTGTGTGAATCACAACGGGCAACTCGGTCTCGCGGCTAAGTCGTAAATGCCGACGAAAGTAATCGACTTGTATGTCCCATGGGCAATCATCCCAATAACGATCCAGGCCCGTCTCGCCAATTGCCGCTACTCTAGGATGACCGGATAGCTCAATGATTGCCGACCAGTCATCCGTCGCTGCTTGGCAGCAATAATTTGGATGAATGCCAACCGCTGCGCGAACATTGGGAAATTGCTCGGCGAGCGCGAGACAAGCCCGCGAACTAGCGACTGTTGTGCCTACGCATAGTACCGCAGTGACATCCGCCGCGGTGGCTTCTGCTAACCAATGCTCAATACGTTCTGCAAGTTGCTCGTCGGACAAATGAGCGTGGGTGTCAACTATCAATTGTGCTCCAACAGCTTTCAATTCAAACGGTAGTCAATTAGGTTCGGAAACTGGTTTCAAGTTTTTTGAGATTGCGTGTGCCACTGGCTCTGCCAGTGCTATCTAAGTTTATATAGTTCATCAACTGTAACGTTCCCAATGTTTCAAAACTTGAACTCAAAGTCGCCGAGTTTTAAGCTGTAAAAGCGTTTGACATTTGCCAATGCATACGACGGTTGACGCACGCTCAAGTTGGAAAGGACCTAAGTTGGGCGACCGTCAAACTCCGAGGCCTTGGACGAAACAGGGCACTACCAAGCTCCATCGTTCGTTCGCACTGGCCGAGCCAGTGGCACCCTGTTTGCTCGCCGGTTCAGGCGTCGTACGATTGACCGAATCGTTGCTGAAGCAATTGGGACAATTGTTCGACACTAACCCTTCAACAAAGCTTCTGACGGCGAGGCATCCTCGGGTGTTTTTTTCTGCCGACGAGCACGACGGTCAATGCCCGCTTTGATAAAGCCTGCGAAAAGCGGATGAGACTTGGTGGGTTTTGATTTGAATTCCGGATGGAACTGCACAGCCAAGAACCAAGGATGATCCGCCAATTCGACGATCTCCACCAAGCCACCATCTGGACTTGTTCCAGTAAACTTCATGCCATTAGCGCGGAATTGATCGCGGTAAACGTTATTGAATTCGTAGCGATGGCGATGGCGTTCAGCGATGCTAGTTTGACCGTAGGCCTCCAGTGCATGCGAGCCACTTTCAAGCACCGCTGGTTGGCTACCAAGACGCATTGTACCGCCCATCTGTGTGATCTCGCGCTGTTCATCCAACAAGCAAATAACCGGATGAAGAGCATCTTTGTCGAACTCAGTCGAATGAGCTCGCTGCAATCCAATTACATTGCGACCGTACTCGATTACTGCGCACTGCATGCCCAAACAGATTCCAAAAAACGGAATCCCTTTTTCTCTCGCATAACGAATCGCTTGGACTTTGCCTTCGACACCGCGTTCGCCAAAGCCGCCCGGAACTAAGATCCCGTCGTAGCCCGACAGCAGTCGCTCTGGCCCTTCGTTTTCGATGTCTGAACTCTGAATTCGTCCGATGCGAATCTGCGCGTAATGATGAATGCCAGCATGATCGAGCGATTCGTAAATCGATTTGTAAGCATCCTTGTGCTCCGCGTATTTGCCAACTACTGCTATGCTGATTTCATGCTTTGGATTTCGCAGTCGGTGAAGTATTTCATTCAGCGGCTCGAGGTCGGGCGCGCGGGACGAGAACCCAAACTTCTTGATGATGAGATCGTCGAGCCCATTGGAAACCAAGCTGAGGGGAACTTCGTAAATCGAAAAATCCTTATCGCGTTCCTCAATCACAGCTTCGGGGGCCAAGTTACAGAAGAGGGCAATCTTGTCTCGCTCGTCTCGCGAAATAGGTTGCTCGCAGCGGCAGATCAAGATGTCTGGCTGGATACCGATTTGTCGCAACTGACCCACAGAGTGCTGGGTCGGCTTGGTCTTCAATTCGCCTGCGGCTTTAAGATACGGAACCAATGTCAAGTGAATGAACAAGCAGTTCTCTTTGCCCGCCATCAACGGATATTGCCGAATGGCTTCTAGGAATGGAAGGCTCTCAATGTCACCGACGGTGCCACCAATTTCCGTAATCACAACATCCACGTCGCCCTCGGCAACTTTGCGAATCACACTTTTGATTTCGTCGGTGATATGTGGAATCACTTGAACGGTCTTACCTAGGAACTGACCTTTGCGTTCCTTTTCGATCACAGACAAGTAGATCTGGCCCGTTGTGTAATTCGAGCTGCGAGAGAGCGGTGCGTTCGTAAACCGCTCATAATGCCCGAGGTCGAGATCCGTTTCGCTACCATCGTCGAGCACATAGACTTCGCCGTGCTGATAGGGACTCATCGTCCCCGGATCGACATTGATGTACGGATCGAGTTTCTGCATCCGAACTCGCAATCCGCGAGCTTCAAGCAGCATCCCGATCGACGCACTCGTCAGGCCTTTTCCAATTGAACTAACAACGCCGCCGGTAACGAAAATGTGCTTAGTCATATGCCAAACTGGTTGTGAAAGACGCGGTCAGGACCGTATCGCCCGATTCTAACCCTGCCACCGAATCCAGAAAACCCTCCGCGTCAGGCGAGAAGCGTCAAAGGGGTCGCAAGTGCCAGAAAAAACTGGGAAAAACATATCACAAAAGAATTTTTTTGGTTAGGCAAACGGACAATAAAAAAATACCAGCGAACCCACAATCTGGGAATTGCAGCCTAGATGCAAAGGGCTCGGTGGTTAGGTGGAAACGCTGGAGCGTT
>JANNNN010000067.1:0-3702 GCA_031398555.1 Planctomycetia bacterium
ACTTGGGAACTGCCGATGCTTCCTCCCGCACCGCTTCCAGCCAGTTTCGAGCAACTTGAAATTCGTCGATTGCCTGACCACCGGATTGATTATTTGGAGTACGAGGGGCCGGTTTCAGGCGACCGAGGGACCGTTCAGCGGGTTGATTTTGGAGAATATCAACTGATAGACGACGCCTCCGAAGGTTTGGTCAAAGTTAAGGCAAAGGGGAGGTTTTTTCAGATAGATTTGTTGGTGCAGAAAGCAATTTTCCAGCAAGTTGACGAGGCTAGCCTCCTGGATGGTGAAGTGCTCGAGTTTTTGGATTTATCTAAGCCTACACGCGATGGGGCATTCGGTTATTCGGACAAGGATAGAGCATGAACGCACGTCAATTGGAAAAACTTGGTGTACCAACATTTTGCGCTGGCGAAGCGATTGCTGCAATTCAGCGATTAGTGAGCGAAGATAAGGTCCGCAACAAGAATATCAAAGAAATAGTCAAGTCGATTGTGGCTGCGCCGCAGGACTATGTACAAGATGAAAACTGGGGCGAGTTGGCACGCAGCTTGACTGAGATGAACCAACAATCGGTGGATCGCGAACCGATCGCTTACCCGACTTGGGGAACCGAAATCGATCCCGCCGCACACGCTCAAATGCGACTGGCTTGTGAACTGCCAATGGCGGTGGGGGCTGCACTGATGCCGGACGCGCATGTAGGCTATGGGTTGCCGATCGGTGGAGTGTTGGCGACTGTGGGAGCGGTCATTCCGTATGCCGTTGGCGTCGACATCGCGTGTCGCATGAAGCTATCCATTCTCGACATCGAAACGCATCAGCTCAGCAAAAACCCATCGCGCTTCGAAGATGTGCTGAATCGTGGAACGCGTTTTGGTATCGGATGCGAGCATGAAAAGCCGCAGGATCATGCGGTCATGGAGCAGGATTGGACGGTCTGCCGCGCGACACGTGAGAAGAAAGATGTGGCTCGCCGACAACTCGGAACAAGCGGTTCGGGCAACCACTTTGTCGAGTTCGGAACGTTGACGCTGGATAAGCACGATAGTCAGCTGGGACTGGACGCTGGCGTTTATACAGCTCTGCTCAGCCATAGCGGAAGTCGCGGAACGGGTGCAAGTGTTTGTTCCACTTACAGTGCCATCGCACGTTCGCGTTTGCCTCGCCAATTCGATACCAAGTTCGGCTATTTGGCTTGGCTGGATATGGAAAGCGAAGCGGGCCAAGAATATTGGGCGGCGATGAACTTGATGGGTGACTATGCAGCGGCCAACCATGATGTGATTCATCGACTGGTTAGCAAGTTGCTGGGGGCGCGGATCGTTGCCGGAGTCGAGAATCACCACAACTTTGCTTGGAAGGAGCAGCATCACGGTCGCGAACTGATCGTGCATCGCAAAGGTGCGACGCCTGCTTCAGCGGGTGAGTTGGGTGTGATTCCAGGATCGATGGCTACGCCGGGCTTCGTGGTTCGCGGTCGTGGAAACGTCGAAAGCCTCAAATCGGCTTCGCACGGTGCAGGACGTTGTATGAGCCGCACTGCGGCTCGCAACAAGTATAAATGGAAAGCCGTCCGCAATGACTTAATTGAGAAAGGCGTTCGGGTCGTTTCGGCGGGAGCCGACGAAGCCCCGGGCGTTTACAAAGACATCCATGCGGTTATGGCTGCGCAGTCTGATTTGGTGGAAGTCATCGCTCGATTCGATCCGAAAATTGTGAAAATGTGCGACGACGACAGCCGTGCGGAAGACTAAGGCAAACGGACAATAAAAAAATACCAGCGAACCGCGGGCGTCTCGGCCAATGTCACTCACTTTGTAGCGGAACCGGCGCGAGCCGTCCGGTGAATGCCTTGATTTGATTGAAAAACCGGGCGGCTCGCGCCGACACCGCTACAAAACAAACACAAAGTGAGCGACATTGGGCGTCTCGGCGTCTCGCCCGCAATCCAATAAGCAAGCGGACGGGATGTCCTCGGTCCAGAAGGCTCCGGCTAGCGGGCTTTGAGAAATTAACGACAATAGAGAGTATCTGCTGCATGGATTTTTGCAGAGGGTTGCATTCATAAATTCGATGGACTTGGATCAGAAACTCAATGAGTTCTTCGCCGCCGGTACATTTGCGAGTCGATTTGGCTGGTCAATTGCGAAAGCAACTGAGTAACAAATTGGATTTGACAGACCGGAATGCGGGACGGATGCGGTTTAGTCCATCGCTATCCTACGGGAGGCATTTTGGTCCGCCAGCTCCCACCGTTAGGCAAGCTGCGGTGATGATCATGCTTGAGTCGTCTGAATCAGGCTGGACGATTCCACTTACTGAACGTCCTAAACACTTGCCAGACCATCCAGGACAGATTTCATTGCCAGGTGGACGAGTTGAAGCTGGCGAGAGCCATCTGGACGCGGCCTGTCGAGAATTCACCGAAGAGCTGGGTACTTTTACTTTCCCAGGTGAAGTTGTCGGTGAGTTGCAATCCATTTACGTCTACAACAGCAACTACTTCGTTCGGCCGTTTATTGCCGTCTCGGAACACCGACTCGATTATGCGCCTTGCCAGCGGGAAGTTGAACGTGTGATTCATTTGCCCGTGCAGCATTTGATGGACGACAGTCGGCTGACGCGAGAGGAATTTCACCGTGGCAAGGCGAGTTGGCATTCAAGTACCATTCACTGTGAGGATGCACTGATTTGGGGTGCTACGGCGATAATTCTTGGCGAATTCGCCAAAATCTACCAGGCTTGCTTACTAGGGCAGGCGGAACCTCGTGATAATGACGGGGTTTTCTAGCAATTAGAGACTTGTTGAAGCACTCTTCTAGTCCGCTTTTCGACCAACAATTTTTGGAGAATAGTCAAATGAAGCGATTCGCAGTTCAATTTGGGTTGGCCCTGGCTTTGAGCCCAGCTATTGTCTCCTTCGCTCAGGATCGCGATCCGGCCGCACCGCGTGAAGGCGGTGGTGCAGCACCGCGAGAAGGTGATCGACCTCGCGAAGGTGACGAGCGACCGCGAGAGGGTTTAGGTGGACGCGCTGGTGGACTTTTTGGCGGCCGCGGCGGTGAAGGTCCAGGACGCATGATGGCACGCCTGCCCATTATGATGGCCTTGGACGCAGACCAAGATGGGACGATCTCCGCGGAAGAAATCGACATGGCCGTCGTCGCTCTAAAAAAGCTTGACAAGAACAAAGATGGCAAGCTGACCATGGACGAGCTAATGCCGAGTTTTGAGGGCATGGGCCCTGGAGGTCCTGGTGGATTTGCAGGTGGCCCGGGAGGTGGCCCGGGAGGTGGATTTGGCGGTGGGCCTGGTGGTGGTAATCCGCAGGAAATGGTCACTCGGTTAATGGAAGGCGACAAAGATAACGATGGCTATCTATCCGAAAGCGAGTTGCCTGAGCGGATGCGTGCGATGATGAGTCGGGCGGATACCGACGGCGATAAGAAACTGTCTCGCGAAGAACTGACCGTAGTCTCCCAACGGCAAATGCAGACCGGGAGCCCTCGTGGTGAAGGCCCTGGTCGCGGCGAAGGCCGCGGCGCTCCTCGCGACGGCGATCAAGAACGCCCACGTCGCCCGAGTAGTGAATGATTCTAAGATTGCGATCAAAGCAAAAAGCCAAGGCGGCGAGATAACTCTCACCGCCTTTTGAATTTTGCACTTTCTGCGGACCGAAGTCGACCAGATCAGTCCTTCTTG
>JANNNN010000128.1:0-2603 GCA_031398555.1 Planctomycetia bacterium
GCTTTAACAACAAAGCCAAATTGACCATGAGAAAAGCATATGGATTCAAAGAGTATAAATCCATCGAAATCGCCTTATATCACCAACTTGGTAAGCTTCCCGAGCCAAAATCTACCCACAGATTCTGCTGACGAGGCTTAATTTTAAGCGTCTTGGCAGCTTCCAGACTGGTAATTTAACGCAGAGACGCAGGGGCACAGAGTCGCAAAGATTGGAAGTTAATGCGGGGACGTATAATATAAATGCACTACCAGTAATACTGCTTTCTCTGCGCCTCTTTGACTTTGCGCCTCTGCGTTTAATTTTTTTCGTCTTGGCAGCTTCCAGACTGGAAATTTAACGCAGAGACGCAGGGAAACAGAGTCGCAAAGATAGGAAGTTAAGTGAACGTAATCGAGGCCGCAGGGTCGCGTTATGACGATCGTAGAGTTCACGCATGGCTACATACATTGTGTAACTAATTAAAATGGTAACTTTTCTTGCCAACCGACTACTTTTCGTAACCTCCGTTTTTCCCGGTGCGCCGATTTGCCCCTGGCCGTTATTGAACTAAGTTTCAGTTGGCAACCAAGGGACGTGCTCGACGCGACTCTGGCTGCCAACCGCAAAACAATTCAAATCATCCGTGTATTCTCATCCTGGGGCAGGAAACATGAACAGTGGAAGTAGTCGGTATCGGTCTGCATTGGTTCGCGAAGATGCATATTTTTCAGAGATTGATCAACTTCTCCTAGCTAATCTGCGAGAGACCTTACAGCTTCAGGCAGAAGCTGAAGTGTGCGCCGCGGGTCATCGATCTGAGTTTACTGAAAACTGCTTCGACGAAAATGAGAAATTCTCTTTGACGCGATGACTTAGATTGAATCTCACATCGCTGACTTGGATCGATTCGACAAAGAACTTACGCTGCTGCATTCCGACTTGGGGGCAGGTTCGGCATGCATCAGCGTACTGTTCGCTCGCACTGGGTAACTGGTAACCAGTCGCGAGTGAGTCCGTAGCAGAGTTCGCCGAGACGCAGAGGAATGCTCAGTTATTCGTGCATTCAACTATGCAGATCTGTGCGGCTTAGCAGGCTCTGCTTACGGACGTTTTTTGCATATCCCTTTCACTCGGGAATTGTGTCTGAACGACGCACCGTCTTGCCTTCCCAGATCGCTTCGTCCCTCGTTGCATCGTATGTTAAGACACGACTTGCACTATTGACCGCCGGCGGTGAGTCGACGTTGGGGAGCCATTCGCGGTGACTGGCCACTACGCTTATTAGTTCATTGGTTAACGCCACGTTTGGAGGAACTAAGTTTGTCCATTCGTTCGGATCGTTGAGCGTATCGTAAAGTTCTTCAGTTCCATCAGCGTACCGAATGTACCGCCAACGCTCGCTCCGAATGGCGTGGTTGCCTTGATTGTGGCTAGTAATCGCAGGTCGCTGCCGCTCTGTGTCGGCCTTCCTCAACTGCGGCATAAGGCTTATGCCTTCAAGATCGTCGCGCGGTGCTAAGCCACAGAGCTCGTTGAGTGTCGGATAGATGTCGAGCAACTCAGCAGGCTGCAAGCACCGCCCGCCACCCGCGATCCCTGGGCCAGCAAAGATGAGCGGCACCCGCGTGCCATCGGTCCATAAAGTGTTCTTACCCGTGATGGCTTTTTCGCCCAAATGCCAACCGTGGTCACCCCAAACAACAACAATCGTGTTCTCGCTTAGGCCAGCTTCATCTAAGGCAAACAAAATGCGTCCTATCTGAGCATCCACAAAACTCGTTGAAGCCAAATAGCTGCGAACCAAGTTTCGCCATTGATTGTTTTCTTTTAACCATTTCAATCGCGGTTCTGGCAAATTCCAATGCAGATACCAAGAGAACCGTGGTGTATCATTCCGGTCATCATCTTTCACAACCGGCAATACGCTATCATCGTCAGCGTAGAGGTCCATCCATTTTTGCGTCACAAAACATGGCACATGCGGTAGGAAAAAACCTGCTGCTAAAAAGAACGGTTGATCCTTGGGTGCAGCCTTGATTTGATCTATCGCCCAGCTTGCAACTTGATAGTCACCTTTATCTTCATCGCGGTGCTGAAAAACGCCCCAGTCCATTAACGGGTGATTACCCATGGGCGTCGGTGGAATCAGTTTTTTAACTGGTTTCGCGCCAACTCCTCCCGCATTACCCCACACATCGAATTCAACGGCCTGCATCTTCGGACCTCCAACTCCGCCATGATAGATTTTTCCAGTGGTCAGCGTACGATATCCGTGAGCTTTGAAATGCTGCGGCAAAGCAACGCGATCTTTCCAAGCTTCCAGAGTTCTGAACCACGGTGAAAGTCCATAGATACCCGTGGTTGTTGGTCGCAAGCTTAACATCAGGCTAGTCCGCGACGGATTGCACAGTGGAGCTTGGCAGTGCGCGTTTAGAAACGTCGTCCCCCGACTAGCCAGTTTGTCCAGATGCGGCGTTTTCGCCAACGGATGGCCACCCAGGTGCCCGACCCAGTCATTTTGATCGTCTATCGCAATGAATAATACGTTCGGCTTCGGCGTTTTCGCCACAAGTTCGGCACCAACCACAAATGTGAGATTCAGCGTTATCAATGCGGAGATG
>JANNNN010000144.1:0-1953 GCA_031398555.1 Planctomycetia bacterium
CCAACAACTGTTTGGCGGTATCGAACCTTGAGGTCGCGAAAACCGAATGCCCAAATTAATTCGCGGAAACGCCACAATTCGGCGAGATCAAGAAGCTGCCATCCGCTGCGTGCTTGGTAGTAGCGCATCGGCGCAAGTGAACGCAATTTGTCGTCAACTGCAACTTCCGCGACCGGCGATTGAACTTCGGTCGGAGGTATGACTGTAACTTCCACGGATTGTATTTGCTACAACGCAGCGGCGTCGAGTAGGTGTTTTTTTGCTAGTGAATTCGAATGACTGAAGGCAGCTAGAAAGTCGACCTGTGCCTCGGCGGACTTCGTTCCCGTCGGTGACACCTATGCGTCCCGATTGATCGATTCCTGCATTCGATTCGCCGGAAAGTGTGGGGTGCGAGAGTGGAGGGAACTCTTCTCTAAGATGGAGTTCCGAAAACTAACACAACGTGCAACCAGCAACGCGGGAGAGCTTAGTGCAGGTCGAAGGATTTCGCCACCGAACTTCACGCATTGTTAACACTTGCTCGTCGCGTACGGAACGCATCGAACCGACAATAGATTGAGCTCAGGCGTTGATACCATGAAAAGCTGCTCGAATATGTCAGCTACATTTCCTGAAACGGTGAATTGCGAAGTTTTGATGAAGATGCTCGCGATGCCTTCCAATCCAGATTTCTGCTCGCGCTACAACCGAACTCAAGACACATGTAATCCGATTTGACAGTCCGTCAAAAAGACTCGCCGCAACGGTTTCCCATTGCGACGAGTCAACTGGAGAGTTCCGAATCCGTGACATCGCAGGCTTCCTCCTCACGGTCGGTCACCCGGTCACCCTCCCGCCGACCACCGCTACGCGTCGGTGCCCGCCTTCACCTCGTGTTGTTTTCTTATGAGCTATCCATCTGGTATGATGACTCCCGTTAGAAATACCGGAACTAAACGCAGGGGACTAAGTTCTCGTCGAACCGCACCCCATATACTCACGCCCATGTTGGGCGTACTTGGACACGGAGGCGCGGATCGGGCGGCTTTGAAATTGAAAGTTAACTTGCCGCGCCCGGTAACGCCCTTACAGGTCAACAGTGATCAAAAAGAAGGGTAGCAAATCAGCGACTCCGCCATCGGTGGAGGAGATTATCGAAGCATTGCAAACACCGAGCAAAGGCAGACTAAAGGTGATTCAATCCGCTCACGAAGCTGTCGCATTCGTGGACAAAAGGCTGGCTGAAGTGGCTTTGCGAGCCATTGACGACAGCAATGCGAAAATCGCGGATTATGTCGCTACTACAATTCTTCCCACCCTCGGGTCCAAGAACCATAAGTGGTTGTTGCGCACCGCCAATCCGAAGAATCCGCAAGGCTATGTTCGTCGAATCACCTTAATGCATAAGATAGACCCGCTGGCTACGCAATCCCTCGTTCGAGCGCTGGCTAAAGAGGCCAAGAGTCCGGTAATTAAGGCGTTGGCAATCGATTGTCTCTCGGCGTCGCCCGACAACTTTTCACTTTTGGTAGAGCTCCATGATTCGAAAGACTCGTGTTTCTGGTTTCTTGGCCGAAGATGCGATCACTGTTACCGACAACGGGCGCGGACTGCCCGCCGAAGTCGTGGACAGCATGGTCGACTTTGACACGCGAACATCCACGCGACTCGCTTATGGGCGTTAGCGGCTAACGCCTTCCGGCTGATAGGACCAAGCCAATGCTAGAGTCAAACCCACGTGCCAACCCCAAAATCTAATCTGGACAGAGCACTAGCTGCGGTTTACGGGGCTCGTGCGACCGTGCAAAGTATTGAAATTAACGGCTGTATCAACGGCGGCCAGCTCTTGGACAGTTGCAAGACGACTCCGCCGCTGCTACAGCCATTGATATCAATACTAGTGGGTTCGCTGGTATTTTTTTATTGTTCGTTTGCCTTAAGGATGAATTGGAGTTCGAATTTCCCCGAAGG
>JANNNN010000170.1:0-6640 GCA_031398555.1 Planctomycetia bacterium
CGCGAGCAGCAAGAGGCTCAGCTGCAGTCGTTCATCAACGCCGATCCAACTCGCAAGTCCCAGTACGGGAATTTGCTCCGCGATATTCAGACCGTCTACAGCGAGATGGCTGAGGCAGCACCGCTTGAGATCAATTTGGACCAGTTGCGTTCGGCATGCCGGGCGGCTTCGTTTGGGTTCTTTGTGTACGACTCGGCCGTTGAGCGATCGAAGGCCAACTTGGATCGCGAAGCGGCTTATATGGATCGCAACTATGCCGAGTCGGTTCAAAAGCTCAAAGTTTCCATGTTAGATTTCCATGGCCCGACAGATCAAACGTTACTGGCTGGCGTATTGGAGCGATTATCGAAAGTGCCCGCCGCGAAAGAGATCGCTGCCTTAAAGCCGCTTACTGACGACGTGGAGAAGATTGATGCGCAGGCAGCTTCGCTAGTAACGAAAACGCAACTTGGCGATGTCGCATTTGTTGAAGCCTGCCTCAGCCGATCGCCAGAGGAACTTGCCAAGACCGATGATCTACTGTTGCAGTTAGTTGTTAAGCTCTATCCGACTTACATAAAAATGCGTGAGAACGATAAAGCTCGCGAAGGTCGGCTCGGGCAGCTCTACGGTCCTCTAGTGGATGTCAAGCAGAAATTTCTCGAACGCGACTTTGTGCCTGATGCCAACAGCACGCTTAGATTGACATCGGGTCGAGTTCGAAGTTATTCACCGGTTGACGCAGTTGTCAAAACGCCGATTACAACACTTCGCGGAGTGCTCGAAAAGACCACTGGCGTCGATCCATTTATCACGCCGGCCGCGGTGCTCGAAAAGTACCAAGCGGGAACCGATCAACGATTCCGAAGCAAGACATTGAACGACGTTCCAGTTGCGATTCTTTACGACACCGATACGACAGGAGGCAACTCTGGGAGTCCGGTTTTCGACAGCCGCGGTCGTCTGGTGGGAGTTAATTTCGATCGCTGTTTTGAAGCCACGATCAATGATTTCGCATGGAACACCAACTACAGTCGTTCGATTGGGGTCGATATTCGCTATGTGCTCTGGATTACGGGAGTCGCCTACGGCGCAGAGCATCTGCTGACTGAGATGGGTGTAACGACCGCGGTGAAGTAGACATAAGTTTACAAACTTTCGATTGATAAGGTCGTCACTTGATCAAAATTTGGCCATAACCGGGTATCTTGGCCGATCAAGCGACTGATTTAGCGGTCGCCGGAAACAGAACGTTATGTGCAGACTCGGCAAGAGCGACCTACCAAAACCAACCAATTTAATGCTGCGAACGCAATTCGCGGCTAGCTACGCACTTTCCATTTGACATTTCCAGTTTGTTATTTTGCACCACCCAATAGTTGCATATCACTTACTTGGCTAAACGTGCTCCTAACGGCACCAGCTCGTTGAAACGATCGACGGGTTCTTTGGCAGTCCAAGAAATTCCGCGAAGCAATAGAACTCGAAAGATCGGGTCATCGAAGGTCCAACTGTAGTGACCAGGGATGCTAACAAAGACTCGCCCAGCTCCTTTTTCATAGGCCCAAACTTGCGGAGTCGCCGCGCCCTCCTCGGTACTCGTAGCAAACAAGGTCACGTTCTTCACATCGCCTGTAAGCTTCCAATAGCTTTCGTCGTACAGTTTCAACTGGTCAATGTTGCGCATAATAGGGTGGTCGGTGTGATGCATTTCAAGTGTGAGCGGCCCGTGCCGGTATCCGATGCTGCCACCCTTGGAGGCGAGTCCGATACGATTCGAAAATTCGGCGACACGATCATCACCATTGACCGCCCAGTGAATGTAGACCGCCCCTCCTCCACGAGCCAAAAAAGCATCGAGCTTCTTCGCACGATCGTCGTTCCACGCACCTTTCTGAAAGAAGATCAGGATATCAGATGCAGCCATTTGTTCATCGCTTGGAAAATCCCATGCGGCACTAACGTTGACGTTCGGCGCGGCAGCCATTAACTGGCCCCATTGAATTTGCCATGCCGGGTAATCATGCTCGCCCGGACCATGGTCTTTATTTCCCGCAACCAAAACAATCTTTAGCGGTCGTAGATCTTTAGGCAATGGTGTTGAACCAGCCAGCACCGCAGCCAAGTCGGCTGGTGAGCGTATGGGGGGTGCTTCGAGCGGCGATTCTAGGGGCATGTGCGGCGGCGCGGTCAGCAGGTAAGTCATCATATCGCGAAGCTGTTCCTTATTCAATTTCTCATGCAATCCGATCGGCATAATAGAAACTTGAGCCGGCTTCATTTGCTCGATCTCTGATCGAATGATTTTGGTCGAATTCCCTCTGTCGTCGCCTAATATCAACTGTCCCTCTTCATCGCGCAGTACACCGGTAAGTACCTTTCCATCGTTCATTGCAATAATATGCCCGATGTAGTCCGGATTGATGGCGAAGCTTGGGTTAACGATATCTCGCATGACAGAGGCATAATCGCGATGCACCAAATTCGATAAGTCGGGCCCGATCTTCGCTCCAATGCCGCCGGTTGCATGGCACTTAAAACAACCTGCCGCTTCGCTATGAAATACGCGTCGCCCCAATCCCCAATTGCCACCTTCGATTTCTGCGATTTGCAATGGCTTGTCATCACTCAACTCGGTCGCGTCCTTGGATTTGACCCAAGGCATATAAAATCGACTCAGCGGTAACGGACGCGGGCGGGGATCCTCGTTGGTTTGAACGGATACACTTAACTTTGGCAAGACATTGAAATCATTAGCGAGTTTGATTTCAAGTTCGATTAGTTCTGATGCATCGCCCGAACATGTCAACCTAATGACATTGTTGCCTTCGCTGGACTGTGATTCGATTTTACCAACCGACGACGTAACCGAAATAAGTTGTGGCGACTGCAGAACGAGCGTCACGGACTCGGCTGGCCATTGGTAATCGATCTTTGCTCCCGGCTGGACCACCGGTCGCAAAAAATGATGCAAGTCGATATTCGTCCGGAGTGTCAGTTCGCCCCTGGATTTCAGTGATGTCCAAAGTGCATCATGTTGAGCGCTACCGACTGTGAATTCACGAGCGACTTGCAAATTCAAATGCGGTAACCAACTTGTGGAGTTCAGTGAACCAGCTTGCGCAGCGGCCTCTGGAACCCAACTCGCTTGAACGCCAGCGAGCGACAAGTCGAGATCGATTTGCGAGTGCTGGGGAGCCCTGTTGGATTGGGTTGACGGCTCTTCACGCGGCAATGTGACCGCGTAGTGCGAATTGGCTTTTAAGGTCGCGGTGCTAACAATCATTGTGCGTAGGTCGCTGGTGAGCGCTGTACCGGCGACTTGCAAGGCGTATCGCGGAGTTGCCAATTGCCGTTGAACTACAGCATAGGGAGGTACCAGAGTCTCAAAGCGATCCCCGGCTCTAACAAATTCTCCATACTCGACTTTGACTTGTTCGGCCAAATTGCGAAGTTTTACAGGATCAAGAGGTTGGTCGAAGGCGATTCGTATCTCATTCGGCGATTCGGACCAAGTCGCGACAGGTTGCGGCGCTGATGGGTTCGAGTATTTGATTCGAAACAGCTTTCCTTTACCCGTCGGGCCGGTGCCCCAGTCCGGGGGCCCGCTGTGACAAGCCACTACGAAATCCCCATCTGGTGCCACACAGCCATCGACAGTAAGCATCTGCAAGGCCGCGAACAGTTGTGTTGAAGCGACATAACCTGCATCGGACTTAAACAACTGGGTGCGCCAGAGTTTGCCGCGCGATTCACCGCAAACGAGCGCTTGCTTAGCCCAACTTGCCGGACCGAAGACTGGCCCTCCGTTCACCGATTTGTTAAAGACCATACCGCACGTCGACTGATGTTGCGGACCGTAGTCGAATGTCGAAGGTTCGTCGATCACGTCCGGATTGTGACGAGGATGACGTGGGGGAAATCCATAGTGACGCCCAGTTTGAATGTGCAAGAGTTCATCGAGCGGATTACCATTGGGCAGCCAAGTTGCGCCTTCTTGTTCGGTGCAAAATAGATCGCCTGAATCGTTAAACGCAAAGGCGATTGGAAAACGGATGCCAGTACACACGGTTTCACGCTTACTGAAATCCGGCGAAATTCGCTGTACTGTACCGCGTTCGCTTTTTATGTCGTAGGCTGCTTTACCGGCATCGTCAACCATGTAGGCGTTGGCGTAATTGGCGGTCCCGAGACCAAAATACAATGCACCGTCATTGTCCATCGTTATGCCGACAGCATCGACATTTTGAGCGATCTCTTTCCAGCCGCTTGCAATCACGATTTCTTCGTCGGCTTTGTCGTCACCGTTCGTGTCAATAATCAAAGAAACCTTGCCCTTGCTGGGTATGAAAGCGCCACGTCCCTTCGCGTAGCCCGGCGGAGTAAGCAACAACCCAAGCGGCCCGCGCAGGCTTCCCTCGTTCTTCCAAAACAGTTCCGCTTTGTCTTCCAGGCCATCCCCGTCCGTGTCGGTTAGTAGATGGAGATCACCGTTGTAGCCGAGTGTCATCAAACGGCCATCGTCACGAAAGCTGACGTTGTTGACGTTTGTAAGTTCAAGCGGCAATTCTCGGACTGTGAAACCGGGAACGAACATTTGAATTAGCGGTGGCTTCTCGGCTTTAACTAACGATATGCCAGGGACCAGCTTCAGTTCCTTGGGTAACTGATCAGCCAATTTGGCGTGTTTCGTTGTGAGGTAATCTGCCCAGCGGGGGCTTTGCGCGGCCGCTGAGGCGGACATCAGTGTCGACACTAGAGTGAAAGCACACAGGACGTGATAGCTGAGCAAAGCACTGCTCGAAACACACAGTTTTTTGTTAAATTTCATGGCGACTTGATTTCAGCGGAGCGAGAGGAAGGAGTTTGCTTAACTGAGTGGGTTAAGTCTAACATGCCGCGAAGATAAGTCGTAGCTTGGAACCACTTGTCGGGAGCATCTGTCGCCATTAAAACCACGATGTCCGAAAACTCTAAGAACTTTCCAATATCCAGCCTTTTCTCGAGAATAACTAGTGTGTATACTGTGTATATGATTATACACAGCTGGATTACAATTTCGCTTGGCGACGCTCGCCCGCTGTACCTGCAAGTGATCGAGCAGGTAAAGCGGCGCGTAGCAGTAGGCGATTTGCAACCTGGAACCGAACTGCCATCGATTCGCGACTTAGCGGCCGGACTGAAAGTAAGTGTCATCACGATCAAACGTGCCTACCTGGAGCTTGAGCGTGACGGAGTGATCTCGACTCGGCAAGGAAAAGGTTCTGTTGTAGCGGATCGTCCCGGATTGCAGTCTTCTATCCAAGAGGCCGAAATGCGCGACCACTTGATCCAGGCGGTGAGCCTAGGGTTGTTGTTGGGGAAATCTAAAACCGAAATGCAGCGGCGAATCGCCGAAGTCTTCGAACAATCGCAGAGGGTAGGTAAATGACAATCGAACTTGTTAGCGCTAACGCGACCGCACCGGCTGCGAGGCTGGGCGATGTGTGTAAATCCTATAAGCATTTCAAGCTTCAGAATGTTAGTGTTGCGATTGAATGCGGGACGGTTGCGGGCTTGGTCGGCCCCAATGGCGCGGGTAAATCGACAACCATGCGGATTCTACTGGGCTTGGTCAAACCTGACTCAGGCTCAGTTGCAGTGCTTGGGAAGTCGATGTCATCGAGCAATGCCACGGCAAAGCAAGATATCGGCTACTTTTCCGATGACATGCGGCTTTACAAGCCCGAATCGATCGGTTGGCACATGCAGTTCATTCGATCGCTTTATCCTAGTTGGGATGACGCTTACGCAAGTCAACTGCTCGATCGATTTGGATTGATTGATCAGCAAACTGTTAAAGGACTGTCGCATGGCCAGCGCGTTAAAGCCATGTTGTTATTGATTCTCGCTCGACGGCCGAAGCTACTGATCCTCGACGAGCCCACCAATGGCCTAGATCCGGTTGCAAAGCACGAAGTTCTGACGGAGCTGATGCGCGTGGTCGAAGACGAGCGACGAACCATAATCTATTCCTCCCACAACACTCAGGATGTGGAACAAATCTGTGACTCGATTACGTTTATTGACCGCGGCAAAGTGATTGCATCGAGTAACCGAGATGACTTCCTAGAAAAATGGAAACGCATCAAGTTGCATGCCCCAGAAACTTGGAAAACTCCGAGTATTAAGGGGCTAAGATTCGAATCCAGTTACCGCAATCTGCACGTGCTAACATTCAGTGAATTTCAAGACTCCATACCGTCTGCGTTGTGCAAGACCGGCGCGGCCATCGAAGCGGTAGAGCCGATGACGCTTGAAGAGATTTTTGTCAGCTCGGTTTTGCGTGGACGTGAGGAGAAACTATCATGAATTTTCAAGCCATTCGAATTTTGTTCCTGAAAGATCTATTTCTCAGCCGTCGACAATTGTTCGCGTACTTCGCCACAGGGTTGGCAGCGTCGGCAGTAGCCTGCGTTCCCGATTCGACGGCCGCGTTTGTCGGTTTCATACTTGTAATTACCGTGGCGATCGCGTCGGGAATACACTTGATCGGAAGCCTCTTGCTCGCAGAGACGACGGATCAGACTAGGTTGTTCGTGATGAGTTTACCGGTCAGCTTGCTGGAATATTCGATCAGCAAGATCGCGGTCATGCTGACAACTTATTTGATTCCATGGAC
>JANNNN010000186.1:0-6076 GCA_031398555.1 Planctomycetia bacterium
CTTTGGTTAGCGAACTTCAATCGCGTTTGACGAAAGGCCGAGTTCTCGACTTGGGCTGTGGTAATGGCGCCTTTGCGAATCACTTGTCCAACCTGGGGTACGATGTCGTAGGAATGGACCCATCTGAGTCCGGCATTCAGCAGGCAAGGCTTTCAAAGTCGAAGGTTCGGTTCGAGGTCGCGTCTGCATACGATGATTTGACGACAAGATTTGGTAAGTTCGACTGTGTCGTCAGTCTTGAGGTTGTCGAGCATCTTTACTCACCAGCCCTGTTTGCCAAGAATCTTTCGCATTTACTCGTTCCGGGTGGAATCGCCTTAGTTTCAACACCGTACCACGGATACCTCAAAAACCTTTGCATGGCAGTTACTGGCAAGTTGGATCGTCATTTTACGGCGCTTTGGGAACATGGACATATCAAGTTCTGGTCGGTGCAGACCTTGACTCAGCTTCTGACCACTGAAGGACTGGTGGTCGAAAAGTTCTTGTTTGTAGGACGCTCACGCTATCTTGCAAAAAGCATGGTTGCTGTCGCAACTAAAGCTCGTTAACGTACCAACCCCACCGTGGTGCGTGATATCTGTCAGGACCCCTTGCGAGCTCGTCTCGCAGGCGAATACGCTTGGTAAGCTAGGCCATAGTACCAAACCCGCTATTGAACTTTTGCCCGCCGCTTCAAGCGGCGAGCAAAAGTTCAATTAGGCTTAGGACTTGGAATAGTCTAGCTCGTCAGACTATGTTTCCTGCCAGTCAAGCTGGCAGGGGAACGACTACGTCTCCTGACTGACAAGTCGGTTGGGGAACGAAACGAAGTCAACATTGTATGACTCATAGGGCTCGACTTATCGACCAAGAGTTAGCAACGTCAATAGAATCAGACTTTAGAAACAAGGATGCTAGATGGACCTTGATCAGATCACTCCTTTGATTTTAACGTTCAACGAAGAGAGTAATTTGAATGCAACGTTGGAAGGTATTCGCTGGGCGAAGCAAATAGTGATCGTGGATAGCTGCAGTACGGATTCAACCTTAGAGATAGCCGCCAAGTTTCCGCAAGTATCTGTTCATTATCGCGCGTTTGATCATTTTGCGGATCAATGTAACTTTGGACTGGAACAGGTTAAGACAGAGTGGGCTCTTTCGCTGGATGCGGACTATCGATGTCCGGCGGAACTTGAGAATGAGTTGCGAAAGTTAGACTGCGGAGACTTGGCCGGACTTCAAGCCGCTTTTCGATATTGTGTTTATGGAAAGCCTCTACGAGCGACGTTGTATCCGCCGCGAACGGTTTTATACCAGACGCGTTTGGCAAAATACGAGCGTGATGGGCATGCGCATCGCGTTTCTATTGACGGCAAGGTAGGCAATCTGACAGCAAGGTTGTTGCATGATGATCACAAGCCCCTCCACGCCTGGTTTCTTTCTCAAGTCAAATACGCTCAGTTGGAGGCCGCAAAACTCAACGAGCAAACTGATTTGGGATGGAAGGATCGCATTCGCAAGAAAATCGTTCTTGCACCCATGCTGACATTTTTCTATTGCCTGTTTGGTAAAGGGCTGATGCTTGACGGCCCGATTGGATGGTATTACACGAGCCAGCGAGTGTTGGCTGAATTGATGCTTAGTCTCGCCCTGCTCGATAGACATTTGCGGAATAGACACTGAATTATGCGAGTCGACAATCGTTGAATCTAATGTGAATCAGCAAATCGAAATCTCTAAAATAGAACGAACGAGGCTATTATGGATTGATCATGCGCGGGGATTGAGCGCGTTGGCGGTTTGCGCAGGGCACCTTAGGAGTTCCATGTTTGTTGACTCTGGACAGGTAGAATATCATTCAGTTCTAACAAAGTTGTTCTATTTTCTTACAAGCCTCGGACATAACGCCGTAATGGTGTTTTTTGTTTTAAGCGGTTATCTCGTTGGCGGAGCCGTTCTAAAACGCGGTAGAAATTTCTCGTTTAGTGAATACGCTATAGCGCGTTTGAGCCGACTTTGGACAGTCCTTGTTCCGGCTTTACTTCTAACACTGGCGATAGACAGCGTTACGGCGAGGCTATGTCCAGGTGTTATGTCCGGAGCAATGTACGAACTGTGGTGCTCGGGGCCGTCAGACAACTACTCAAACTCATTGCTAACATTTGTTGCTAACGCGCTGTTTCTCCAAACCATAACTAGCCCAGTTTTTGGAAGCAATGGGCCGCTTTGGAGCTTGAGCAACGAGTTCTGGTATTACGTCACCTTTCCGCTGTTGATGTTGGCGTTTACTTCGATACGAGCCCGTGACGCGAAGACGCTAGCACTAAACGTTTGCGTGTTGGGGGCTATTTTTGTTTTCCTTCCGATTGGTATCTGGATCGGCTTCGTAGTGTGGCTACTTGGAGTGGTCGCATGGGGTTTTCATGCCCATTGGAGTAAAATCAGAAGTCGAAAACCAATTGCAGTTTTGTGCGCAACCTCGCTCTTTTTGGCAAGTTTGGTTGGTCAAGGACTTGGCTGGTGCACGGAAATTGCGTCAGTCAGCGATTTATGGATTGGGGCGAGTTTCGCACTGTTATTGATTGTGGTTGACCCGCGCGCGGCGCATACGCCCAAATGGCTCGCTAAGATATCGATCGTATTATCAGAAATATCCTATTCACTGTACTTGCTTCACTTCCCATTGGTCGTCCTCTTTGCGGGCATCTTCTTTTCCGAGGCCCAGCTTCAACCTACTTTCGCGTCACTACTCTGTTTCTCGCTCGCGCTTACAGTGATAATTCTCCTTTCAATGCTTTTTTGGTTTTGTTGTGAATCTCGTACACCGCAAATACGCACTGCGGTGACCGGATTAACGGTTCAATTGCGTCAGAAGTATTTGCAAAGTCCAAATTAGAATACCTTTCTTTTACATTCCTCCGTCGCCGTGAAGTCTGCGTGTAAACAGATCGTGAGCGAACGACTGCAGCTGTCGGGGATGCGATGGCACTGAACAAGAGCACAGCGAGTTATGTCGCTGCGTTGCATCTTGCTAAGTAACATTTGGAGCAAAGTTCTCGATAGATGGCTACAGTAAAAACCGACCCGTCAATGACCTTATGCTAAGCTAAGCCGTCGAAAACCCAAACCGCCTCCGCGCATCAAGCAGACCGCACCCTAAAATTGGGAATTTTGCGTAATGTCAAAGTTCATTCATCATTTTGCAAGAAACTGGAAGAGGATCAGTCGCTCGTTAACCGATTACCGGTGGGCACTGTACTACTCGCAACGTGTAACTTACCGGCCTAGCGTACGGCAGTGGATCGCGAATCGCATAGCTCGATACCTTCCCCAATTCGACTCTGCCGTTGAAGACGACGAAACCGATAATGTTTGTACCGAGCTTCGCAACCAAGGGTTGGTCATGCTCGGTGGCTTGGTCACCGCCAAGCAAATTTCGGACATGATAGGATACTTGCTCTCAAAGCCCTGTTTCGATCCTCGAGACCCGAGCAAGCCAGGTTTCTATGATCCAAGTAATGCGCATACGTCATGCTTTCACGCGTATTACAGCCCTGAAGATCTTGCCTATGTCCCGCACCTATGGTCGATCGTGAACTCGCCAAGAGTGGTCCGGCCTATCGCAAAATTGATGGGCTGCAAGCCGACGATTACAAACATTTCTTGTTGGTGGCTGCTTAGCTCCTATGACGAAAAATCTGCGGACGCCAAGTACTTTCGGGAAAACGTCACTAGGCTACATCGCGATGTCGACGATTGGGTGCAGATCAAGCTATTTATCTACCTAACAGATGTCGATGCGGGTTCGGCGCCGCATTACTTTCTCAAGACCTCTCACAGTGGCGAGGTTGGTCCAAGTACGCGAAATTTCTCACTTGCAACTGCCACAAGTCAGCATGGCGACAAATTGAACATCATTACGGGTGAGGCAGGCACAGCGTTCTTGGAAAATACGTTCGGATTCCATATGGGGGCGTGGCCGGATAGGAAAAATCGATTGATTCTGGTTGTGAGCTACACTACGTTTCCCCAACCGTACGGAACACCCGACAAACCTATCCAATTGCCGGACCCGAGCTTAGAGTTTGATCCTTACGTCAACCGAATCTGGCTGAAGAAGTAACAGTTCACCCAATCCAATTCTCTAACTTGCCTACTGAATTCAAAGAATGAATATACTTGGACTGAATGCTTACCATGGTGATGCTTCGGCGGCGCTGGTGGTGGATGGACAACTGGTTGCAGCGGTCGAAGAGGAACGCTTCAATCGGATTAAGCACTGGGCAGGTTTTCCGTCGCAGTCGATTCAATACTGCCTCGACTATGCGGGAATGAGTATCAGTGATGTGGATCACGTGGCGATCTCGTTCAATCCGCGAGCGAATCTCAGCAAACGACTGGCCTTCGTGGCTTCGCACCGGCCAAGTGCAAAAGCGATCTTAGATCGCCTGCGAAGACAAGGCAAAACACTGGGGCTGGAAGAGCAACTGGCGCAGGGACTTGGCGTGGAAAGAGCGAAAGTCCGAGCTCAATTCCATCGCATCGAACATCACCAGACTCACGTTGCCGCGGGCTTTTTGATTTCTCCGTTCGAAGAGTCGGCGGTCCTGAGCGTCGATGGTATGGGAGATTTTACCAGCACCCTCACGGCACAGGCCAGAGGGACGAACTGGCACGAGTTCAATCGCGTTTACTTTCCGCATTCGATCGGATTCCTGTACAGCACGATCACCATGTACTTGGGCTTTCCCTACAACCGCGACGAATACAAAGAGATCGGACTGGCACCCTATGGCGAGCCAGCGTTTGCGGACTATTTTCGCAAGATGATTCGGCCCAAAGGCGACACCTTTGAATTGAACCTCGACTACTTCGTGCATCACAAACGCGGCATCCAGATGAGTTGGAATGATGGCGCACCAACAGTCGAACCGTTCCATAGCCAAAAGTTGATCGATGAACTCGGGCCGATGCGACAGAAGGGCGAACCGATGACTCAGCGGCATGACAACATTGCCAAGTCGCTGCAAGTCGTTACAGAAGACATTATCTTGCATATGCTTAATCGCTTGCACGCAAAAACAGGCAGCAAGAATATATGCATGACCGGTGGCGTGGCCATGAACTCGGTCGCGAACGGAAAAATTACGGCTCGGACGCCGTTTGAAAACGTCTACATCCCAGCGGGAGCCGCCGACAATGGGACTTCGTTCGGGGCGGCCTTTTATGTCTGGAACCGAATCCTTGGTATGCCGCGAAATTTTGTGCAGGATCATGCTTACTGGGGCTGTGAGAGTTCGGATGAGGAGTGCAAGAAAGCGATTATTGAAGCGGGACTCCCTTTTGAATGCTGCACTCCGGAGCGGTTGGTCGACCTTACTAGCGACTGGTTGATCGGCGGGAAAGTCGTGGGCTGGTTTCAGGGGAGAATGGAATTCGGCGCGCGAGCCCTTGGCAATCGTACGCTGTTAGCCGACCCTCGCCGAACGGACATGCGGGACATTATCAACTTGCGAATCAAGTTTCGCGAGAAATTCCGCCCCTTTGCGCCGAGCATTCTCGAAGAGGAAGTTGGCGAGTGGTTTGAAATCGATGAATCGACTCCGTACATGGAAAAGGTCTTTCCAATTCGAAAGGAGAAGCATGCGATTATTCCAGCCGTAACTCACGTCGACGGCAGCGGACGATTGCAAACAGTCTCTGCGAAAAACAACCCGCTCTACCACCAGTTGATTACGAAGTTTTTCGAGAAGACGGGGGTTCCGATCGTGCTCAACACTTCTCTAAACGAGAATGAGCCCATTGTAAGGACGCCAGCAGAGGCAATCTCGTGCTTCTTGCGAACGGACATGGACGCATTGGTTTTGGGTAACTGCGCGATCAGTCGCGAGTTCCCGAATTTCCCACGAGAGCTGCTGAAAAGAACTGCGCAATAATGCGGTCGTTCGGCTTGATTTGCTTGAATTAAGCTTTAGCCGGATTAGTCTGAGAGGGTGCTTTGTGAGTGTATCGGCGCAACTGAACTTTACGGTAGCGGAATGCGTCAAGGGCTCGTTGATTTTATAGTAACCCGAAGCGTCAGCGAGGGAGCAGC
>JANNNN010000233.1:0-11286 GCA_031398555.1 Planctomycetia bacterium
GCAACAACGATTCCGTAGACGATCCAAACGCCGATGGTCCCACAGGGTTGCGAGGAGGAATCGAAGTTCGTGGCGGATGTACGCTTATATTCGATCTCGATCTCGATGAACCTAAATTAAAGTATGCAATCGCGAAAAGACTAGTCAGGGCTCCATCCAATGGCCAGGAACATACTCTCAACTGGGAGTGGATCGATCAGGTCCGAAAGTACCAAGTAGAGGATTTGCAGTTGCAAATCTCACTCAATTCACAGGCATTTGCTTCTGTGGATCACGGGCAATTCGACGAACCGTTCGCTATGCTTCACCAACATGTTGGAGATCGTTATGCCAAGGAATAACCGAAAAATTGATCGCGTGGTTATCCGAATGTATCGCATGGGCACGGGCGATTGCTTTACGATCAAATTCATGAAGGGGCGGACCGTCTCTTTCAAACTCATGATCGATTGTGGGTGCTGGCAAGGAGGCACCGATCACATGGAACCTTTCGTGAAGGAATTGAAACGCGACGTCAAGGAAAAATTAGACGCGATCGTAGTCACTCATGAGCACAAGGACCATGTTTCCGGCTTTGAAAGTTGCAAGGATTTGTTTACTGACGGACAGTTTGAAACGAAGCAGATTTGGATGGCGTGGACAGAAGAGGATGGAAACACTTCCGTTGAAAAGTGGAAAAGTGATTATGGCCAAAAGCGAATGGCACTGGCTCTTGCCGCAGAAAAACTGAACTCCGCGGTTCAAAATCCGGATTTCACCAATCAGCTAGGTGCACACCGCGATCCGAAAAAGTTGCTGCAGGGACGAAAGAACTTTGCTCGTGTTCTGACGGGCTTTTCGGAACTTCATTCACTGGGGTTGAATGCAGCGAAGACGTATGTCGACGGGTTAGCAGGAATGAAGGTCGTCAAGGAAAACATCGTTCCTGATACATTTTCCTACTTCAGACCGGGCGACGTCATCGAGAACCAAGTTGGCCTTGAAGGAGTTCGAATATACATTCTCGGTCCCCCATTGGATTATGAAGACATTAAGAAAGAGTCGGGGCCAAAAGGTGAGGCTTATGAACACAACGATAAACTGGAAGACGTTGACGCGTTCACCATGGCTCTAACCGCGAAGGACGATGAAGCAGTTCTCCAAACGCAACCATTTGCCGATTTCTACCAGTCAACCGAACTGGCAGACCGAGCCGTTTACGATACGGACGCGTGGCGACGTATCGATTACGACTGGCTGTACAGCGCCGGGTCCCTAGCGCTGCGAATGAATTCCAGAACAAACAATCTTAGCTTGGTAATGGCGATCGAGTTTATTGATAGTGGAAAAGTGCTTTTGTTCCCCGGCGACGCAGAATTCGGTAGCTGGAAGAGTTGGCAATCGATTGATTGGTCACAAAAATTTCCGGGCCTCACCACCGAAAAATTATTGAATCGTGTGGTGTTCTACAAAGTAGCCCATCATTTGAGCCACAATGGAACTGCTCGAAGCATCGGTTTGCATCAAATGACGAGTCCGGATCTGACTGCGATGGCGACCCTTGACTACAGCAACATATCGCCTGGTTGGAAGTCGACGATGCCGAACGTCAGCATTCTAAAAGATCTGCTCGAGCGCACGATGGGACGAACGCTCGTTTTAAACAGTGACGACCTGCTTTTCGATCGTGAAACCGAAGAACTCCTCGCAGACAAGACCAAAGAATATCGAGTGCAAATGAGCGACGAAGATCAAGCCGACTTTGACGCGAGCGTTGAGGAGACTGAGCTTTACATCAGCTACACATTAGATGTTTAGTCAGCTCGCTTGCGAGCAAATCATCAATTCCACTAACCGATGCAACTTCTGAACAAATGTTCGTCTCTCAGCTTAGGATCTCGGTTATCGGTCGGCCATGATCGATGTCCAACCTCCGCCGATCGGGAAAATCAAGAGTCTTTGGATCGAGTCCCAATTGATGAAGCACCGTCGCATGAATATCGGTCACATATCGCGGGTTCTCAGCAGCGTAAAACCCAAGTTCATCGGTCGCGCCATAAGTCGTACCACCACGCACTCCACCGCCAGCTAACCAAGCACAAAATGCATTGGGATGGTGATCTCGTCCGTCTGCACCTTGCGCACCAGGAGTGCGTCCGAACTCGGTACCCCATACCACAATCGTATCATCCAGCAGACCGCTGCGTTTAAGATCTTTCAGCAAGGCTGCGATCGGAACGTCGACTTGAGCGGACAAACTCGAGTGATTCTTCTTCAATTCACCGTGAGCGTCCCAAGCACCACCTCCACCGCCGCCGTGAAAAATCTGCACGAATCGCACGCCTCGCTCAACCATGCGACGGGCGGTCAAACACAACTTACCGAAGGGCTCTGAGACTTTGTCGTTCATCCCATAAAGTGACAGTGTCTCAGCAGTCTCATGTTGCAGCCCCAATGCATCGGGCACCGCCATCTGCATGCCAAATGCTAATTCATAGGACTTGATGCGAGCTCGCAATTGCGCATCATCCGGATACTCGATGCCAGCCAAATGATTCAGTTTTCCTAACAAACTCAGCTCGGCCTTTTGATCGCCAGCTGACACACCAAACTTAGACGATGACACAAAGGGCAGCGGATCCTTGTCGCCGACGTCCAATCTAACTCCAGCAAACTCGGGTCCCAGATAGCCAGCACCATGAGTCCACTCACCGCCGCAGCAATCACCCGTTGGCGTACCAAGCACAACGTATTCCGGCAAGTTCTGATTCATCGTCCCTAGGCCATAAGCGACCCACGACCCAATCGTTGGAAATGCGCCTTCACGCGGATGGCGCCCGGTATGCCACGTTAACTGAGTTCCATGATCGTTGTGAATGGTCCAAAGCGAACGCACCACAGCCAGATCGTCCGCGCACGATCCGGTATTCGCAAACCAATCGCCGACTGCTAGCCCACAATCACCATGCCGTTGAAAACCAGTTTGCATTCCAAACAGTTTCTTATGCGGATGATGGTTAGGATTAATACCGACAAGATTTTGGTTGACACGCTTAGGATCAAAAAGTTCTTTGTAGGGTGTGTCGTCAGCGCTTTTGCCATCGTATTTGGTAAGCATCGGTTTGGGGTCAAACGACTCCATATGACTGACCCCACCGCATAAAAAGATCCAGATCACACTGCGGGCGCGGGGCTGCCGCACAATCTTCGGGGCTTCCTTGTCACTCGCGTTTTGAGCCTTTGCTTCATCTCGGCTGAGCATTGCACTCAGGGCAAGACCGGTGAAACCCATACCCGTATCAGAAAGAAAGGATCGCCGCGAAACGCCCGTGCATCCTCGCGAATTTCTTGCTCCAGATTGTGAAACGCCTGAAGCGATGGGTGGTTGTGTTTCGCGCATGGTTATCAGCCAACTGTTTTAATAGATCGATACGAATTCGTGATGATTCAACAACACATGGACTAGTTGCTCGCGGGCACGCGTCTTTGCGTCAGCCGACGGCTTGCTCAAATCGTCGACCTTCGCAGCCACTTCAACTTCAATCGGTCGACTGGCACATTCATTTAAGAATTGCAAACAGGTTGCTACTTCATCCTCCGTCGCCGGCCGCGATAAGATGTGTTCGAACATTGCATTTGTGAACGAACTGGAGTCATCAAGCGACTCGCCTTTCCAATAGCGAACCAATCGCCTGGCTTGCGTAATGGTCAGTTCACTGTTGATCATTGCAAGAGCTTGCTGCGGCATGACACTGCTTTTTCGTTGGTAACATTCAGTCACCGCTGCCGCGTCAAAAATCTTCAGAAAGGTCATCTCTTTCTCGGCCGCGTGCCGGAAGTAGAGGCTACGTCGCGGAACTTGGAATCCCTTTTCGTAATCAATATCTGGGCCTCCCATTCCTAAATCCAGATTGCCCGCCACATATAGGACCGCATCGCGGACAATTTCTGCCTCCATCCGCTTCGCCGGGGCTCGCATCAAGTACTCGTTGTCGGGATCTTTCGCCAGCTGTTCATCATCGACTTGGGTAGATAAACGATAAACGCTGCTCGTCACAATCAAGCGATGAATGTGCTTCATCGACCACGGCTCAATTGTTAGACCTGTCACACCGCCACTAGCGACGTGATTGAGTTGAGTTGGCTCCATGAGTTCGGCGGCCAACCAATCGAGCAGTGCAGGGTGGGTTGGTGGTTTTCCATTTTGGCCAAAGTCAAAAACACTGGGCACCAGTCCGCGACCAAAGTGACGATTCCAAATATGATTCACAGCGACTCGAGCAGCCAGTGGATTGTCGCGCGACGTAATCCATTCAGCCAATGCGGTTCTGCGACCACTGCTCTGCTGCGGATAGACCGGTGTCAGCGGCGAGTAAACCGCCGGAGCTTCAGAGGATTTCTTTTTAGCTTCGTCGAATGCTTTCGCCGCCAGTTCTTGCTTTTGTTTGGCATCCGTTGACTTTTTCTTTAATCCAACATCTTCAGGCTTCGACTTTAGGTCCACCTCTGCTTCAGCAACCGCTAGTTCCGTGTGGCGCGAGGCCAAATCCAAGGCGGCCAACGAGGCTTGATGTTCCAACGTCGCCGCTAACTTCGCAGCAGCCTCATATTCTACGTTTAGGTCCGCACCCGCTGCGTACTTAAAATCATCAGCAGCAATCCGAGCCTGAAGGCTTTTCAACTGGACGTCTGCCGCGTTTACCGCGAACTGCATTACGAAGACACGTTGCTTGGCAAGTTCGTAATTTGCACGCAGTTCGTCAGTTGCATTTTCATTGGCGACTAACTTGCTCGCGTCCGTGGATGCTGTTTCTGACTTAGCCAGATCCAGACGCGACTTTTCAAGCGATCGCTGGGCTGAGTCGATAACTTGTTTACGAACCAGGGGTTGAATGCCGGGATAATAAGCATCTACTGGAAGGTTTACGGGCGCAACCAAGAGTTTTTGCCCGAGAACAGAAGGCACTCCAGCCATTATAGCGTGATCTTTGTCAGGCTTGCGATCATCGCCTTTGACGAACAAGTAAGTTGCCGCCCCGGGCTCGGCATCGTAGGCCCGCGCAACTCCGTCAAGTTTCACATCCGCTTGATTGGCAACACGATCGGCTCGAACATTGTGCGGTTCAAAGATCGCGCGGAACTGATAGTACTCGGCTTGGGAAATCGGATCGTACATATGATCGTGGCAGCGAGCGCAGTTCATCGTAATCGCAAGAAAGGCTTTACAAGTGTGTTCAACCGTATCCTGCATCCAGGTTTCGCGACTGAGCATCTTGTAATTGCGAACCAAGTAACCGGTCGCCCTCAAGTCGTCGGCATCAACCGGCGTCAGCTCATCGGCGGCTAACATCGCCCGAAGCATTGCATCGTAGGGTCGATCAGCGTTGAGTGATTCGATAATCCAATCGCGCCATTTCCAAATATGTGGTTGACTATCTCGAATCTGCCCGCCGCCAGTCCAACCCGCCCAATCGCTGTAGCGCCAGACATCCATCCAGTGCCTGCCCCAGCGTTGGCCATACTCGGGACTAGCCAACAAACGCTCAACGACTTGTTCGTAAGCGATAGGAGAATCATCGGATAGGAATTGAAGCAACTGTTCTCGCGTAGGCGGTATCCCAACTAGATCCAAATAGAGACGTCGCAATAAGTTATGCTTGGGTGCTTCGGTAGTAGGCGCCAGCCCAAGCCGATCGTACTCAGCGGCCACAAACGCATCGATGGGAGTTCTACCCCAGTCCGTCATTTTAGTTTCGGGAACGGCAGGTCGACTTACTCTTTGAAACGGTTTCCATGCGTATCCCGTCGCTTCGCGCTCGCGGGCCGTCAATGCAGCTCGAGCCGCAATTAATTCTTGTTCATCCGGGCGACTCTGCGCGCGCCCAGGATATTTCCCCGCAAGAATCTCCAACTCGTTCGCGACCCCATCGCCATCTGCATCTTCGTCGACGATCCGTCGCAACCGAGAAAGAATATCTCCTCCTGGTTCATCCTCACCGATCGAGTCACCCAGTTCCCGAAGGCGTTCACCAAACACATTGTGCGGTGGATTCTCTTCGTCGAAGTCTTCGTTAACGGCAACTTCATCCTTCGTTAAATGGCAAGTTGTGCATTGATGGAGGTTTGCGTTCAGACGTGCGCCATACAACTTCTTCAAACTGTGCTTGTAAGGCGGTCTGGCATTAGCGCTTTGGCAAACTAACTGCATCGCGATGCACGCGCACCAAAGCATTCGGCATCGTTGAGAGCGTAAGAGCCCAGACATTTTCATAAAGCCTGTTGTGGGTGGGCATTTGAGGTGGGAGGGTAAACGATGTCACCCTTAACAGATGGTAGAGTAAAACACTTCCACAGTCAACTTATTGCTCCGGGGACAATCGCAAAGCGTGGGCAAACGGCTGGCTGTAGCACGCCAAGTAAAACACCATTCGGCAACGCTGTGCAGCATTTTGGACGAGGAAATGTGTTGACCTCACCACATGCGAGCGACTCATTCTCAAGCAGTGATCAATGCCACAGAAATGAAACGCATTGTCGAAGTGATCTTGTCAGATTGACGAAGGAGAGCGACAGCTTTTTGAAATTCGTCACCACTAAGCGGTTCAAGCGGATGCACGGAGCGAGTTCCTTAGTTTATTACTTGAAGATAATTCACCGTCGAGCACAGTCACTTTTGGGATTTCTTAGCTCGCCAGACCCGCCCTAAAGTCACAAGATGCTAACAGAGGGCTGGTGCAAACCACAGTAGCCGCAATGGACCTGCGATTGCTCAATCGAAGTTCATGCTTCACTCGAGAACTCTTCCATGAAATAGCCTAGACAATCATCGCGAATAACTTGCGCATTGGTCGTTAACATGGATGGAATAGCCGGTCGGTTCAGGACTATCTCGTCCTTAATGACTGACAAAAAACTTCCGGTAATATCCTTGTCATCCTCGCTGAGAATAATCAAAGGTGAATCACAGCTCGGTTGTTTCCTGCCAAAAACTGTGCCGCTTGTTAATGGACGAAAGTTCATTCGCGCAAGATCGTCGGGAAGAACGAGATCCGCCGTTGTGCCAGTCCCACTAAAGCCAAAAGATGAACGGGGATTCACTTTGATCGTTGCCACAGTTCGCAGCAGGTGATAATCGCTTGCTTGTGGATAGTGCACAGGTAACTCGAGCATTTGCAAGCAAGCTTCGATCAGTCTCGCCGCGCGTTCGACGCCGGCAGTATCACCGACTTTGCCGCATTCGCAAGTTATCGATGGACACAGCTCCGACATCGCAGCCGATTGAACTCCACGCGGACGTTGGAAGTAGACTATCGTTCGTGCAAACAAAGTGGCGAGCTGCATAGTTTGGGGCTCGACACGATTAATGCAAGAGTAATGCGGATTCGTGCCGGTGTTATTGTGCAGGTCGAGACTTACAAAAACGCCAACGTTTCTAACGTGCTCCACGACACTGCGCATATATTCTGAAATGGAGGAGGTCGGAAGGTCGGTGCCGGGCCATACGCGATTAAAGTCCAGCTGATTTGGTAATTTGCGAAAGCCTTGCTGAGCGGCTTCGGTGTTGCCGATAAATAGAATTAGTTCGCGAGGAAGTATTTGATTCGCATACTGACTCAAGGCGAGTTGAACGGCTTTTAAGCCCACATCTTCGTTTCCATGCAACATGATAGAAATGAAGATTGGAGGGATTCGTTTTCCAGGAAGATGGATAAGTGTCGGGCCGCGAAACTGTTGGTGCAGATCATTTGCCGAAAGCGTGAAAAACTCTGGCGGCAATGCGTGTCGAACTTGAAGCATGCGACTTAATAACTCCACTGGTGGACTGGCTCACCTGCTTGTTGACGAGCGAGATATTCTCTTACCAGCAACGCAGAGTCACCGGTGTGACGGAAGAACTCAGTTTGCCACTGTGCACCGGTCTGGCCAGACTGCGCTCGAGATTCAATTATTTGCAGCCAGCGATCAATGCTCGCAGCATCCACTTTTAAGAATTCGAGCCCTCTACGGGCAGACGGTAGCAACTCCTGAACGATCAGTTTGTCCAACGGCCATTTCTTCCCGTCCAGCCAAGTAATCTGAGCTTTAAGACCAAGGCGAGCGCTTTCGTAAAAGTTATTCCAAGCCGTAATGAAGGGCAATTTGGCTCGCACATCCAGGTCCGGAGTATTTAACAGTTCAAGCATCAACCCATAGAAAAACGCCATCTGGGCGGCCATATCAATCGCGGTCGTACCAGCCGCCATAACGCGATGTTCAATACGCATATGAGGCCGCCCGTTAGCATCGAAGCCGATTATTGGGCGGTTCCATCGCCAAATAGTTCCATTGTGCATGCGCAAATGCTCAAGCTTCTTCACATCGTTTCCGCCTTTAATGGGCAGTAGCACCGGATAGAGGCTTTCGTTTTCAAGAAACAGGGCCGCCAAATCATGAGAAGCATAGCCAGTTCCAAAATTCACACGATTAACGGGTGCATCCATCGCTACCGCTTGCTCAAACAACGGTATTCGCGTCTCCTGCCATAAATGTTTTCCAAAAAGGTAAGGAGAATTGGCGCCGATCGCGACCATGGGCGCCGAAACAACCGTTGCCAAATTGTAGGCACTCGCGGCTTGGTTTTGCGGGACTTGCAAATGCAACTGAAGGGAAGTCGCACCTGCTTCCAGCATCACATCCAGATGCTCACTGACTATCGACTCAACGCCACTAATGTCAAGTCTCACGGGCTTGCCACGCCGCAAGCGAATCGCTTGTTCGTTTAGCGCTTTGTACCGATGAAGTTCCGACATATTGGCCAGAACTAGATGATCGTCGCGCAGCGTCGGCAATATACCGATCGACATGATCGATAGGTCCATCGATCGCGCGGCATCGTCACAGTTCGACCAAGTTTCGACCAACCGCTGCGCGATGGTCTTTAAGCCATCCCCGCGCAGCGAGCTCGGTTCGACGTTGAATTCAACGTTAAACTTGGACAACTCGGGAACAATGACTTTCGACTGCATGACATCAAGAAGTGGCTGATTGCAGGCTGCCGGATTACCCGAACTGTCGATTAAGCACATCTCTAGTTCCAAGCCAGCCACATAACCTGCATCCGAAAGATATCGATCCGAGATCCATTCTTCGAGCAAGCTTGTTTCTTCGCGTAAAGCGAGCTGAAAACGCCGAAATTCTTCTTTCTTGAATTGGGTTTCAGAAATATCTTGACCCATGGTCATCCCTCTAATGTCAAATGTTTGACTTGGTCGTGCTCTATTTAAACTTTTCTGATACTTACTTGTCTGTGATTGCCAAGTTGATGGAGTGTCAAGATTTAATTCGAGGTTTGGGTGCCACTTCCTGAGCACTCGCAGAGCACTCGCAGAGCATGTGGCTCAGCGCAGGAATTACGCCCTTCGAGTACGCAGTGCCGCGAGCACTTTATTTTACACTTTATCGATTGTCTCGGTAGTTATCCCACCGCTGTGAAGCATTTTCAAACATCATCCGGAAGTACAATTCACGGAACTGCGTTAGGTAGCTGGTTTCGTCGGAAACCCGATGCGAAGGAGAAGTCGCTGTCAAGTATCGGTTTCTCACGAAACCAGCTACATCTACTCGTCCAAAATGCTTCACAGCGTTGAGGTTATCGCGGGTAGAGGAACATACCTTACGATGACTCGTGGGACCGATCTGATACTTTTGGGTGTCAGAAAACAACGAATTCGAAATGTCAAATAAAAAATTTGACGAATCGTGGAGCTGTCAGTAGCAGGCACATGGAAAGCACCTCCTACTTTGAGAATGTGAGCCGTTGGTGCTAGCGACGCTAGCCGCGGGTGACCGAAGTCGGGCGGCATGAACTGTTAGTAGTCTGACCAATGTTGTTTGCTGATGCTGCGGGCCTGCACAAGTTGGATTATCGACTAGGAACGACCAATACTTCGAGACCCGCGGCTAGCTAGCGCCGAGGGCTCACAAGACCAAACTACAAAACTGCTCGCGCCAATGTAAAGCATGGCAACTAGCGGCGGCGGAACAGGGGCCCACCGTAGGCCGCTTGAGCGCCGAGTTCTTCTTCAATACGAAGCAGTTGGTTGTACTTGGCCATGCGATCACTGCGGCTCGCCGAGCCGGTTTTGATTTGGCCAGTCGATAGACCCACAGCTAAGTCAGCGATGAAGGAATCTTCAGTCTCGCCGCTGCGATGACTGGAGATCGAAGTGTAACCGTTGCGAGCGGCCAACTGGATGGCTTCAATGGTTTCGGTCAAGGTGCCGATTTGGTTCACTTTGATCAAAATACTATTGGCGATCCCTTCGTCGATACCGCGTTGTAGACGTTCGACGTTGGTTACGAACAGATCGTCGCCGACGAGTTGAACTTTGGAACCGACTTTCTCGGTCAGCAACTTCCAGCTTTCCCAGTCGTCTTCCGAACAACCGTCTTCGATCGAGCAGATTGGATACTTGTCGACCCATGCCGCTAGGAAGCCGACCATGTCTGGTCCAGAGAGTTTCTTGCCGTCGATGGTGTATGTCTTGGTCTTGGCGTCGTAGAACTCAGTCGCTGCCACGTCGAGTGCGATGAAGATCTGTTCGCCCGCTGTGTAACCAGCTTGCGAGATGGCTTCCATGATCAAGTCGAGTGCTTCTTGGTTGCTGGCAAGGTTGGGAGCAAAACCACCTTCGTCACCGACGGCTGTGTTGAGTTTGCGGCTGCTGAGCACTTTCTTCAAGTGGTGGAAGATTTCAACGCCAGCTCGGAGGCCTTCGCTGAATGTTTCGAAACCGAGTGGCATGACCATGAACTCTTGCACGTCAACAGAATTATCCGCGTGCTGGCCGCCGTTGACAATGTTCATCATGGGCGCTGGAAGGATATGAGCCCCCGCACCGCCGAGGTAACGATACAGAGGGAGTTGCACGCAAGCAGCTGCGGCTTTCGCGGTTGCAAGTGAAACGCCTAAAAGAGCGTTGGCACCCAAGCGGCTCTTGTTCGGTGTACCGTCGAGTTCGCGCATGATCGCGTCGATCTCACGCTGATTGACGGCGTCCATGCCGATGAGCGAGTCACCGATTTCGCCGTTGATGTTTTCGACAGCCTTCAGGACCCCTTTGCCCATGAAGACGGACTTGTCACCGTCGCGAAGCTCCCATGCCTCGTGGGCTCCGGTGCTGGCACCGCTGGGGACTGCCGCGCGACCGATTGAACCGTCCATTAATTCGACTTCAACTTCGACGGTTGGGTGGTCGATCGCGATGCGGCAGCGCTCACCGACGCGATGTGCCGGCTGGACGCGCATCGTGGTCGCGTGGCCTCGGT
>JANNNN010000255.1:0-9488 GCA_031398555.1 Planctomycetia bacterium
CGAGTTGATTTCGGCAACAAACTCAGCACTATTCAACAGCCCGGTCTCATATCGAATTTCGAGTCCAGAATCAAACAGAGCATTCTGCGATTCCGCCAGTGAGCAACCGGCGAGCGTCGCCAATTGCTGAGTTGCAAGTCCATGATCAAACTTAACCAGTACGTTTCCGAGATCAAAGTAAACAAAGCGATCGCGCATTAGGCCAACTATCTAAAGAACTACGCGACGCGGCGAACGGCTTCGCCTGTCGCTCGTGACGGACGACGGCGACCCTTGTTCGCGCTAAACAGACGACTGTGTCGCAAGCTCTGCGGCCCATGATATCGCAATTGCAATAACAAGCGATTCGTCAACGATCGGCTGGCAGTCATCGGTCTAAAAACACGTCCTAATGGTCCCGCCAGAAGTGCAGGCAACATAATCAACTCGGAAATGACACCTGCCACAAGAATCGTCAGCATCAACCAACCGAATCGCTGCGTCGGAGTAAATGTACTAAAGGCAAACACGGACAAACCTAAGCCACTAATCATGGCCGCTTGCAAGGTTGGTATCGCACAGTGCTGGTAAGTTGCTACGATCGCATGATTTCGATCTCCGTAATGATCCAAGTCCTCGCGGAAACGGGCTAAGTAATGGATCGTATCGTCAACTGCCACTCCGAGTGCAATGCTGGCCGTCATCATCGAGCCGATATCCAGCGGGATTCCCATCCAGCCCATTCCACCAAAGATCACCAAGACGGGCAGCACGTTTGGCAACATCGCCACCAGGCCCGCTGCAAAGCTGCGCGACACGAACATCATAATCGGAGTAATGGTCAAGAACGACCAAAAAGTGCTCTCGACTAGACTGTTCAGCAACGCCCGCTGAGCCTTATAGACGATCGGAACCACACCGGTATAAATCGCATCGACTTCCGCTTGCTCGGCACCGCGTGGATCCGGACGAAGGGCTGTCGCGGCTAATTGCGATTGGGCTGAAGGTTGGCGCACGCGAGCATCAATGGTGTGCGGAACGACAGTTCGGATTGTTTGTAGCTCAGCGTCACCGAACTTGCCCAGCACTACGACTGCGTCGGTGGTTTGGAGTTTCTCAAGCTGGCTGAGTGTTGTTGAACGTGGATCGGCCTGAATGCGGAACACTTTGCATCGTGATTGACTTAACAGTGCCGACAAATGCGCCGTAATGATATCATCGTCGTCGCTCGCAGGGGCATCCGCAGACTCCTTGTCGACGAATTTCCACAGTACGATTCGGGCGCCGGCCAGTTGGCCACCGTCCAGCCACGTGTTGAGTTTCGCGAGAACTCGCACCCGAGCATCGTGTGCATCTAGCACGGGTCGGGCAACATCTCGCAACTCGCGAACGAATTCGCCGTAATCAACATTTTTGAAAGCGGCCACGCGGACGCTAATACGCCATAATTCACTGTTGTCTTGCGGATCGTACTTCAGGAACCCGGCTTTAGCGAACTCTTCGCGACTGGAACTCAAGCGAACATCGAATGCTTTGCGATGCACGAAGCTGAATGTATCGCCACCGCTCGGAGGCAACACGGGCGCGAACGAGGCGGCTGACAAGCTGTTGCCGATAATATTGCTGCCCGCTTCGCCAAACCTTTCGTCGATCATCTTTTGCATTCGAACGATCGTTTCCAATCGCTCAAGAAAACTCAATCGCAGAGACTCCGATCCGAGCGAAGGCGACTTGCGCGATTCATCGGACTGAATTTCAGAATCAAAGCGAACAACGATTTCCATCGGGACGAGTTTACCGAGTTTATCTTCCAGCCAAGCGTAGTCCTTTAGAATCTTCGCTCCGCTATCAAATAGCTTTAGCAGTTCTATGCTGGATCGAGTGTTCGTTAGCCCCCATGATGCAACGGCAATAAAGACGATGCATCCCAAGCTGACCAAGCCGTGATTGCGAACTATCAGCTCACCGAAAGCTCCCCAAAATTTCTCGCCCTTGGTCAAAGCATGGGAATGCCGATTGCCATCGTCAACGGACTCACCAACCCATCGCTTGCCAAATCTTGTAATGTGCAGGGCGGCTGGGAGGAAGAAGTAGACCACGCACAGAAGCGTGAAAACGCCGGATGCGGAATAGATTCCAAACTTGCGTATCGGAACAATATCGCTGGTTACTAACGACAGCAAGCCGATGGCTGTCGTCAATGTGCATAAAAAGGCGGGCTTCCAAGCGGCAACAACCGCACGTTCGACAGATCCTTCTAAGCCGCCTGAACGAACCGCATCGCGATAGTAATTGATCAGGTGCACTGCCCCAGAGATCGACAGAACGTAAACGAGCGAGGGCATGGACATCAGAATTGCGTCAAGCGTTTCACCCGTTAGCCACACTAGTCCGAGCGAAGCCGCGGCACTCAAAACTCCACAAGAAAAGACGATCCAAGTCAATAAGACGCTACGTAGTGACCACCAGGCAAGCCCCAATCCCAGCAAGCCGGATAGACCCGCCAGACGAACCAATGTTCTTTCGCCTTCTTCATCGATCGCCACGTTGTCAACCAGCGGACCACCCATGCGTACCGATTCTTGTGAGATTCCAGCCTTATCAATCAATCTCAACAAAGCACCGGGAGGAACATTCGGACGAAAGATCCGACGCTGCCCATGCCCCAATACCAACTTCAGTTCGCCGAGCGCTTCGGGTGTTAATGTAACTGTCACGCACGTTTGGCGACGATCGGGGCCAATCATCGTTCCCTGCAATCGTTCGACGGCCGTTTCCGGCTCCAACTTCAACGGCTCAGCAGTAAGGCTATTCACCACTCGCCGTCCGGTAGAGGCTATTTTGAAATAGCGTCGACGGGCTGCATCCAACTCTGGTGTAAGTGCTTGTTCTGCTGCGATCTCATCGGAATCAGGTACCAACAGCTGTGCCAGTTGCTCAATGCGAGGATCATCGGCGTCATCGGGATTAGCATGATCGGCTAGCCTGCAATCGTCCCAGCTTAGGACAATGAACTGGTCACACGCAAAGTGTTTTCGGAACCAGGCGAGTTGAGTTGTCTCGACAAAGTTTTTTGGCAGCCAATCTTCGACTTTGTTGACGTTGCTTTGAACAGTTCGTCCCGCGCTGTAAAACGCAAATGGCGTCAAACAAACGGTAACTGCGATAATCGCCCAACTCCAGCGTTGGTAGAATGATTGTTTTTGTGGGCTAGTGAAGGTCACTTGCATTCCATTGTGGTAGAAAAGCGATGAGTCATCCTTGGTCGCGCCATGCATTCGGCTGTAATAGAACGCAATCGGCTGTTTGTCCGTCCGATGAATATCGTTGCTATCGTAGCCGATAAACTACGATGCATGCGACAAAGTTTCGCGATTTTTTGCGATCAGTAAACCCTCTCGAGGTGCTGCGACCGCCACTAGAAACTAAATATCTTCTGGTTCATATAGTTTTTTCTCAAGTTCCTATTAACCACTCTGGGGTACGGTTTTGACTGACTTTAACAATACTTCGCCCCGTTGGCTGGTCGCAATTGACGGAGGTGGCAGCAAAGTAGCCGGCGCGATCGCTAATCATACGCAAGAATCGACCGCACCCAACGAAGCTATGGCGATAAGTCGCCGAATTGCCGCCGGAACCGGCTCGGCGACGGCCGCGACCTGGGAGGTGGCTAAAAACAACTTGGTTCGTATGTTTGAAGATTTGTTAGACGGAGTTTCCGCAACCTCAGAAAATGTTTCACATGTTGTCTTGATGCTCGCCGGCGCTGGGCGTCAAGAAGACGTATGGCGAGTAACAGAATCGTTAACTCGAGACTCATTATTTGGTAGGTGTATACGGTTAACGGTGACTTCGGATATTCAACCGCTGCTGCTCGAAGCTCACGATTCAAATCCGGATTTGCCATCCATCGTTGTTATTGCTGGAACCGGATCTCTGGTCGCTTCACTGGACAGTAACAAAAATATAGTGCGATCGGGCGGCTGGGGGCCGGTACTGGGCGATGAAGGAAGCGGATGGGGATTGTCTCACGCGTTCCTTAAAGCCCTGTGCAGTTGGATTGATGGCAATCGCGATTCGAACGTTGCGGCTGAGGGACTGCAAGTGTTCAACGCCTTTCTAGCTAGCAAACAATTGTCCACTGATCCGCGGGAACTGAATTCAGCAATCATAAAACTCGCTAGCGATCGACATCTTGCTGCCCAACTGGCCCCTCGCATTCTAGAGTTAGCGACTCAACCCTTGCTGAACGGCACGTATCAACTAGTGACTCAACAATTTGAGTCACTAGGCAAGCAGATTCAACAGGTCCACCGACGATTGGCCATCGACGGCTGTAAATGGCGTCTGTACTTAGCTGGCGGTCTGGCTTCGAATGACGCTCATTTTCAGTGTTTTCTTTTGGCGGAATTGAAACGACGATCGATCGCACCCGCTTCCGTCGCCGTGCTCGATTCGCTTAACGCTGCCTTACACTTCGCCGCGAAATTAATGTAGAGACTATTCGGTGGCTTCCCTTTTTCCTCCTCAATTTTCTAGCAGGAGTCAGCTCGGCTTAATGACTAGTTTCGCAATCGGGCTTTGGCCACCACCTCCTCCATCTTGTACGAAGAAATCCAGTGTGCGTTGTGCGTTGGACGCACTGTTCACAGTGCTGAACGTGAGGGAGCGAGCGAGCCCTTGGACAACCGCAAGCGTTGCTTTCTCATTCAGTCTCAGTGACAGTGAACGTCCGTTTTGGCCGTCGCTATTAACGATTCCAATCAATGTTCCCTTGTATCGAAGTTCACTATTTGAGATCGAGTAATCACCCGTAACACCGAGTCGCTCGTTGCCGTCACTGCCCGAAACAAAACGCGCGATAACCGAACCGTTATAGAAAACCGGTGAGTCGACATCTTTCACGACTGCTGTGCTGGCAATTGCAATCGCCGGTCCATTGAGCGTGTAAGCAAGAGGTGCGCTGCTGACCGCCAACGTCGGAGCGTCATTTACGGGTCGGCGAAGTACTTGCTTGGTGTACGTCTTACTGGTTCCGCCCTCTCCATCGCTGATCGAAACGAAGAGGTCTTGACTGCTGGCGCGCAAGATTTCGCCGATGTATTGATAGTGGATGTTTCTCAAGAGGGCTTGAACGGCAGCGGGCGTCGCCTGTTGATTCAAATCGATTGTCAATGGCGCGCCATTGACACCACCACTAAACACCCCAATCGCGACTTTTTGGAACAATACGGAATTGCCAGCAAGCGTGATCTGAGTAATCGAATGGGGGCGGCTAAAGATGCCAAGCTGATTGTTCGACGTTGGGTTGGCAAGCGTGACGGTTAATTTGCCTCCATTTAGAATAGGGCTGTCCGCATCTGTGACGATTCCGCCGGGTGTAATTAGGCGTGGCCCTGAATCTTCGGGGAAAACCACGAATTCACCAATCGCAAGTGTAGGCGGATCATTGGAAAGCCATTCGTCTCGTTGCACGCCAGTGCCGACATTCCCCGCCAGATCTTTGTACTGTCCGACAATAGAGAATACGTAGCGACCGCCTTGACTGGTGAATTGAGCGAGATTGCTGACACGGATTGAATTGCCGCTCAACAGTGCGATGCTGATTGAGCTGTTTAATAAATTGGTCCCACCGTCACGGGTTAACAACAGGTCGTTGCTGGTTAGCGACGAGAGATCGATTGATTCTGAGAACACGATATCGATATTATCGACGGTTTTCCCAGCGCCCGTTCGCGGATCAGGGCTAACATCAATAACATCCATGGCTCGTGGAGGCGTCAAATCAATTGTCCATGTGGCTGAAGATTTGCCGACGAGGCTTTGACCATTTGCAGCGACGATACCTGTTAAGTCCAATTCCAATCGATACAAACCGCTGTCTTGGTTTGCATTCGTCAATCCAGAAATTGCAAAGTGTGTCGACGACTTCTGCTGGATCATTGCCGTCGAGGGCAACGGGATGGATGTTCCATTTTTGGCTAAACTAACGCTGTTCAAACTCAAGCTGGTCGCATTAATTGGTACTGGGAATATCAGCTCTGCTTGTTCAACGGGAACAGAACGAAGTGTCGAGCCAACTTCGATTTTTACGTTCGTGACCCCTTCAACAAGAACGTCGTCGATACCCCAATTATCAAATCTAGGACCACTACTTACCGCCTGGCGCCAACGAAACCGAGTCTCGCTCGACGCGGCATCGGCGGGTAGCACGTAAGTGGCTAGATCCCACACATCAGGGCTGGCGAAATTCGGTTCGCTTTCGCTATATTCTATTAGCAGCTTCCATGAGTTGTCATTAGGCGTTAAGTATTCAACAACAACTCGCTCAGTTATGTTATCGATATCTTCGAATGGATAGTTTCCTGCTCCTAATCGCAGGCGAAAAGAAAGTGTTCCGCTGGAGACAGAAATGGGCCTAGTGGTTGCCTCGCGAACACCGCTGCCGTCAAAGTACAGGGTGTTACCATCGTGAAATTCCAGCGGCTTGCTAGCGCCGAAAACTCGCCCCGCGACAATGGATTCAAAACTCGCCGGTTGAATAGGATCGAAGTTTTCTGAGAACAAAACGGCCAAAAGTCGCCTTTTCTCCAATGATTCAAAGCAAAGTTTTCGTTTGTGAACTCCGGAATTTGCCATAGAATTCATTTGAATACTCCTGGGAATATTTGGGCGCTAGCTGGGTAAGCACGGTAGATTCTTGATTTGACCATACAGGAACTGCGAGTGTTATGCAATTACCGCTGTGAGCGAGAAGTATCGTTCAGAAGCATCGGCGTGTTCCAGATATTTCCAAGCGTTCCGTGAGACACGGCGCCGACTTTGGAATACGATACATTGCAACTCGTTTTTTTGGTCGGGATTCACTCATTCATGCGTACTGCCTGGTATCGCTTGGTATCTGGTATCGCTTGGTATAAGGACAGGTCATGTTTCGCTCTTTACTTACAGTCTGCGCATTGATTTTTCTTTCAAGTCTGGCGTCTGCCGACCAATGGGGACACTGGCGTGGACCCCGCGGAAACGGAACCACTGAGGGAACTCCACCAACGCAATGGAGCGCGACTAAAAACGTCAAATGGCAAGTCGCGATACCCGGCGCTGGAAGTGGTTCGCCGGTTGTGTGGGGTGCTCAAGTCTTTGTCACAACATCCGTCCCGGGCGATAAGAAACCGCGAGAGCTGCAGTTTCAACTTCATTGCTTCGATCGTAAAACGGGAAAAACGCAATGGTCGCGAACAGCCACTCAAGCGGTTCCCCATCAAGAGACTCACAACACCAGCACCCACGCTTCAGCCTCACCGTGCACCGACGGTGAACACGTTTACGCTCATTTCGGTTCTCGCGGTTTGTATTGTTACACGATGAGCGGTGAGTTGAAGTGGAAGCGCGAGTTCGGCAGAATGGAAACGCGCAACAGCTTCGGCGAAGGGAGCTCGCCGACCATCGAAGGCAAAATGCTACTGGTGCCTTGGGATCATGAAGGCCCATCCGCTTTGTTCGCTCTTAACAAACTGACCGGCGAAACGATTTGGGAAGCCAAACGTGACGAGCCTACCTGTTGGGCTACGCCCCTGGTAGTTGACCATGGCGGTAAGAAGCAAGTTGTTATGAACGGCCAGACGTGCGCGCGAAGCTATGACCTCGAGACGGGCAAGGAGTTGTGGCGCTGCGGAGGACAGACCGAGCGTCCCTGTGCATCGCCGGTAGCATTCAAAGATATGGTTTATGTTGGCAGTGGTCATCGTGGATCGTTTTTAGGAGCCTTCAAACTAGACGGCACAGGAGATATTGCTGGCACTAGGAGCGTCGCGTGGACGATTACACGAGATACGCCGGACGTTGCGTCACCGATACTTTCTGGTGGACGGCTCTACTTTTACAAAGCTAAGTCAGGTCAACTAACTTGTGTTGACGCATTGACCGGCAAACCGCATTACGAAGCTGTTCGCATACCGGGGATGAATACAACTTATGCTTCTCCCGTCGCTGCCGGTAGTCGTGTTTACCTGACTGACCGCAGCGGTACAGTTGTCGTGATCGAAGACTCAGCCAAATTTAAGGTGTTGGCAACCAATTCGTTGGGCGAAGGCGTTGATGCGACTCCAGCGATCGTCGGCAATGAAATGTTCATTCGCAGCGCAAAACACCTGTTCTGCATCGCGGAACAATAGTCTCGTAGCTGGTTTCGTGAGAAACCGGATTGTGGCCGACGCTGCCAGCGTCGGCTACTAACAATCTTCGGCTCGGATGCTGGCAGCATCCGCTACGTCTGCGCTCATTTCGTTTGCTTCATTTGGCTCGCATGCCTAGCCAACGTCTGTATCGCAGCAGATCCAATGGCCGATTACGTGTCTCAAATACAGTCCTTCTATCCCAGTCGCAATAGTGCATCGGCTTTTGCATTCTTCCTAGTTCTCATGCTGATCGCAGTAATCGTTCGAGCAATTTACCAAATACGCGACCATGAAGCGCCGACGCAATTGGATGAGTAATACGGAGCGCCTACTTTGTGCAGGTTGATGACACCAATTGCGGCCACAATCCTTTTGCGAAGGCGGCAGAATTCGCTCGCATTAACGGCGGTGGAGAAGTTTGGGATTTTGTCGGAGCTACATTCGCTGCAAAACTGCCTTTCATCCTTAACGCCGATCGCGGTCGCAGGTCGGCTTAGTGCGTGGCTGGCTGCATCCGAGTTGAAGTAGCAAAGTGGGCGCTGCATAAACAAAGGATCAGTGCAAAACTGTAAAAAGCAACTCGAGAAGTATGTGGTACAATGAACAGTTGCTTTGCCTATCAAAGTAACTTTAGTTTGACATCTCTTAGGTACGCTGTTCTATGTCTGAGACAACTGAAAAATCGCTGTGGGTCGTCAATACGACGGACGAAGATTTCGAAGCGATTGTGTTTGAAGGTTCGAAAGAACGATTGGTGGTGGTCGACTTTTGGGCGGAGTGGTGTGCGCCGTGTCGAACGCTTGGGCCGGTACTGGAAAAACTTGCCGATGAGTTCGCGGGGCGATTTTTATTAGCCAAAGCGAACACGGATCATGCACAACGAGCCGCTGCTGAATTCCAGGTGTCGGGTATTCCGGCAGTTTTCGCGATGCTTGATGGCAACTTTGTTGATTCGTTTCAAGGTGCGATGCCTGAAGCGGACATTCGCGACTGGATCAACAAGCAACTGGCGGGGACGCTATTGCTTGATGCAAAACGCTTAGCCGCCACGGATCCGGTGGCGGCCGAGTCCAAGTTGCGAGAGATCCTTGAGCAGGCGCCCAGTGATTCGAATGCACTGATTCAGTTGGCTGAATTGTTGCTTGCGCAAAATCGCAGCGACGAATGCCGGGTGATTATCGAGTCGCTTGAAAAACGTGGTTTCTTGGAGTCTTCAGTTGAGAAAATCAAGGCGGCTTTGGAGTTGGGTTCCAAAGCGGGGATGAGTATCGAAGCGGCTCGTGCTGACGCCGAGGCAAATCCTAAGAACTTTGACTTGCAACTGATCCTAGC
>JANNNN010000268.1:0-2716 GCA_031398555.1 Planctomycetia bacterium
CCGCAGCCTGCACCGCGGCCAATCGAACCGATCAGCTCGGCGGAATTCAAAGTGCCGCAACCTGGGGAATAAAACATAGTGCAATGGTCCACGCTTACGGTTTTGCGGGGGCTGCTGAGTTGGCAACAATGTCAGGGGACTGGAGCGCCGCGGAAGTCAACAGTCGACAGGCCGCTTCAGCCTTTCGAATACGCGATGTCATGCTCCCCCGCGCACAAGCTCAGCTATTTTTTGCTAACGCCATCACCGCATTTGGAGAGAACCGGGGCACGTTCGGCCAGCAGAGTCTAGAGTCCGCCCTAAAGATCATGCGAGGCACCGCACAAGATGGTGCGATGGCCAAGCAGATATTTCAGATGCAAATGGTTCTGAACTTGCTGCAAAGCAACGCGCTTCAAGTAGTCGACGCGGAAGCGCTGCTCACTGAGATTTTAAAAGAACCTGGCGTAGAGCAGTGGAACGCTGATCCGCTCGAAACGCTTGCAGCTATGACAACTTCAGCAGTCCCAGCCTATGCAACTTGGTTAGATCTTGCGGAGCGCCGCGGTACGAAAGATCAGATTGTTGAACGGATGGATCGCGTACAACGTCAGCGTTTTTATGAAGCCTTGCCGATGGGCGGGCGCGTGTTCGCTTTGCGTTCTGCTTTGTTGAGTGAACAAAAACAGTTGCCAGCTGATATGCAAGCCAACGTTGCGCAGATGCTGCAAGATTCACCGAAACTCGCTCACAGCACGCTCAACGTAGTTAAATTATTCGCTCCACTTGCAACCGCTTCGCTTCCGCTTGAAGAACGCCAAGTGTCGGTTGAGTTGCGGAAGAATCTCACTGAATTTGGTAAAGAAGTCGAGCACCATGAGAGCCTTCTGCATCTTCAAGCTTTGAGACGCAAACCGCTCGATCGCTTCGTGCCCTTTGCAGCATCCGTCGCCACAATTCAAGCCGCACTTGACGAAGATGATCTCATGCTCGGCTTTGTAACTTCCAGCGGGAAACTTTACGGCACGGCCATTACGAAGAGTGCAATAGAGACGTGGAGTACGGGCGACCTTCCTCAAATTGAAGAGCATATCAAGTCGTTGCTGAGCGAGATCGGCATCGGAGTGACAGCCAAAGTAACACCAACTCAAGCCACCGCAGTCGATGCAGCGTGGCGTGAGACGGCAAACAAGATATACGGGAAACTGATGCCGCCGAACATTCAGGCGATGGTTGTTGGGGCCGATCGCCTTATCGTAGTCCCAGATGGAAACTTGTGGTACCTACCTTTTGAAATGCTTCCTTCATCGTCGCGCTCCCTGCCTTCCAATTGGCTTGCCAAGCACGCCGTGGTTTACCTTCCCACTCTTGGAAGCTTGCCGTTGATCAACCTGCCTACACTGCAAGTCGAGCGTACATTGCACGCGGCGTCGGCTTTCTTTAGCCAAGAAAAATCCATAAACGCGAGCTTGACCGAAAAAACAACGACTGGCATGTCGGGCGTGCAGCGGATCGAGATCATCGCCAAGAATCACTCTCCTATGGCACATTGGTCGCGACTGATGACCGAGCAGTTGTTAGTGACTGCCAAGATTGAATCGTCACAGCGGCCGTTAGAAGCGAACTTCCTGCCACTTGACGGATCACGTACGGGGCAGCTGGGTTCATGGGTTGAATCACCTTGTCGTGCGCCAGCGAGACTACTCGCTCCCGGGTATCAAACTTCTATTGCCACGAACACTTGGGCAGACGGCCGCGAATTGTTTATCCCCGCCTGTTCACTGCTATACAACGGAACGCGGACTGCGCTACTTAGTCGTTGGTCAGTGGGCGGACGAAGTTCGCAAGTTGCTCTGTCTCGCTATCTTCAAGAACTGAATCGCGAATCGCCTTCAGCCGCTTGGCAACGATCCGCGGTCGCACTGTGGGCAGACGACTTTCTCATTGCGGACGAACCTGCATTGCTTCCCAGTGGAAAGGAATCTGCCGCCTTGGTCAGTGGTCAACATCCAAAACTGTGGAGTGGATACATGGTGATCGGTGATAGTCAACCGCCACCGCCTAAGGTACCTTGATTGCCTTGCGAGAATAATTATTTGGATGTCCAACCTCTCCTAACAGTTCACTCGACAAAGGCCTTGCATGCATGTTATCCATCACGGCGCCCTTCACGGCGTTACCGGTTCGTGTCATCAACTAGTCGTCGACACAAATCGGTCGATTCTCATCGACTGCGGTCTGTTTCAAGGCGAAGATGCTAAGGGACGCGATGAAGCCAAGATCGATTTCCCGCTGGATGGCATCAAAAGTCTCATCCTGACTCATATTCACATCGATCATGTCGGCCGTTTGCCTTATCTGATGGCCGCAGGTTTCGATGGACCGATCTATTGCAGCCTGCCCACTGCGAAATTGCTGCCACTAACGATGGAAGATGCAATGCGAGTGGGCGTTACGCGTAATAAAAAACTGATCGAGAAGTTTATTCAAGACATGCGTCGTCGACTTCGACCATTGGAATATGGTGGATGGCATAAGATCGACGGCGGAGTCGAGATACGATTGCAACCCGCAGGGCACATCCTAGGTTCAGCTTACGTCGAAGTTGACTACAAGGACGAACGGTTTGTATTTAGCGGCGATCTGGGCAGTCGCAATCAACCGCTCTTAACCGAGCCAACCAGCCCCGAAAAGGCCGATTTCCTGGTGCTCGAAAGCACCTATGGCGACCGCCATC
>JANNNN010000162.1:0-11152 GCA_031398555.1 Planctomycetia bacterium
ACTAGCTCCGCCGTGATCTTTTCTTGAATCTCAGCTGCGATACCTAAACGACTTTGGACCTCGGGTCGGCTTGCTACCAACAGACTTCCTCGAAGTGCCTGCTGCTGAATTCTTTGCACAAGTGCGTATCGCTGTGTCTTAGATAAGATTTCGTCTAGAGCACCGGAAAGCTCCGATTCTCTGTATTCAAGCTTAACCTTTACTCGCATCATATGCACTTCCATATTCAGGTCATCTAACTGATTAATCTGTTCATTAGTTAGCTCCAAACTCTTCGGAAATAGGGTGACCGTTGCTAGGGCAACCTGTCGATTTATATCGGCTTCCTTAAGTACACAGATAGACTGCCAGTCCTCGTCCACATCGCTGTCTGTAGCAAGATCTCTTCCAAAAAACTCCCAAAACAATTTTAGGCTGTCGGGAGGAAGGTTACTCATGATCGACCTAATGGCCGCAACCCTTGAACGATCCAAACTCTCGTTGAGTTTAGATCTCAGGGGCGATACAAGGTCATGCACACTTTTGATTTCACTCGCACTCAAGCCCAGATCCTTAAGAAGATCGGCACGTAATGCGTCAAGTGGGCCTTTTTTATGAAATTGCCGCTTAACGAATCCGATCCGCAGCGACTCGAACTGCTTTGTAGTAAGTATGCGCTTGAGCTGCTTGCGTGCAACTTCATCATTTTGTGGGAGAGTACCTTGAAACAAGGCTTTATCTTCTAAGAGACCCTTAATTTGAGCCAATTGTTTCTCTGTCAATTCAACTTCTTTTTGCCTGATCGAATCTTGAGAAAGGTCGTAGAGTGCACCAATTCCAGAAACTCTTGACAAAAGGTTCTCTACAGCAAAAACCGGCAATGTCGAAAACACTACCATGAAAATAGCGCCGAAAATTGATATGTTCACCATTGCATTTGACTCCATGGAGCATCAATAAACGCTTTAATACTGTAGAATGCCGGGCTTGAAGGCTTTAGATAATCGACGCCAAAATAGGTGTGTGACAGTGTCGGTACAGCTGCGAAGGTCGCGAGTGTTTCGCTACCCTGACCTCCAGAATTCGGCCAATAATCACCATCGTTCTTCTCTTCTGACAATGTACCATTAATGAGATACTCGCGATCCACAGACCACTCGTTTCCATCGTCATTGAACAAGATCTCAATCACTTCCGCGCGTACCGGTGCAGTTGGGTTAAGATGGGTTGGACCAACGGAGTAGATAGAACGATACCGCACGGTCATACTCGATGCGGTGACCGTCGTATGTCTGTCGGTATGTATCTCATTATCTACGCGAGTCGCTTCAATATTACCTAATGCATTTGTGGCGAGTGTGTAACTATGAGTAACCCTACTAAGGCCGATATTGAATTGACCGATGGAATTTCCGTAAATACCTCCATTGCCTTGTTGCCCATTGAACACTGTCGAATCAAAATCTTCAGTGAAACCATTATATGATGTGTCAACAAGACCTTCGTTAGGGTAATTCACGCGTGTCGTTCGGATTTTTCTTCGAGAAATATCTTCACCAGTCGTATATTCGTGATACTGATACTCTACCTGATCGCCGCCCATCCCTTTGTACGTTGCAATGAATGGATTTCCAAGGGCACCAGTTCCAGCTCCAATATTCACACTGCTATCTGGCAACGCTGGGAAATCATCAGGATAAGGAAATGCATTTGGCCATTGTTGTTGCGCATTACCCACGCCTGCAAACACACCGAACAAAGGAAAAGTCACCGTCAATCGCGACAATGCGTCCATGTTCGCTCCCCCTACGTGGTTCTATTGGTAAAGCTGACGACCCATATTCTGAGTTGAGTATAGGCGATCGATGAAGACGAAACCACCATGGATCAGCGAGTAATTTTTGCGGAGTACAGATCGGGGGTTGCAGACTGAACTTGGGCATTTTGCACAGGTGGGGTAAACGATGAGTCGACCGGCCAAATCGAAAACCAGCACGCCGCTGCCCTCGAGAATTTCATTCTCGGGGGCTGTCTATTCGGCGTCAGATACGCTTCTTCACCAACCTTGCTCTTCGCCCTGCTGACTGTTCTGCGATCGGCGCGTGACCGACAGTTGTCACCCATCGTTCCCAGCTACTGCATTCGAACGAAGCATAACGAGTGTTGAGAAAACTCTGTAGACCGAGGGCGATTCGAAAACCGTCAGCATGGTGACTACCAATCGAAGCTTGGCAAGCAACTGATCCGAGCCACATTTAGCAACAAGACGAACCGCACTGTACTCCGCGAAAACGCCTCGCGCCGAGACTGGGCCTCCGTGAAATCAATCCATCAACATCACAGAACGGACCCCTTCACCTCGGCCAAACCGGCCCCCGTTCCATCGGCGGTCACAATAACTGAGTCAGCCACGTCGGAATCGGAAAAATAGTTTCCACGCAGTTGGTTCTTATGGCATGCGGTTGGCTAGGGGATTGGGAGAACTGCGCCCGGTCTGCTGTGTCGCTTGGCATCAAGAGGTTCATGTGCCGAGCGATTTACTCGCAGTACAGAACGGGCAGCGATGTATTACAATGACCAACATGGTCGCTCTCGAATATTCCAGAGTCATCGACGATTCACTAGCTCGCAGCACTTCGCCAAGCGTATCAGGTCACAACCGCCAGTCGGAAATCCTTTACATCGCTAGAGCACTTACGCAAAAGATTGACATTAACTGGCGCAGGTTCATATGGACTATGAAGAGCGAATACTTAAGAGTCTAAATTCGCGAAACTTAGACGACAATTTGTGGGGCGCAACGTTCGCGGGTGGCGTTGAAGAAAAGGTTGAACAAATCTTAACGGCGTTAATTGCTCTCCTACAGCGAGATGAATGTGAACCACTTGGCGAACAAGGAGACGTTAACTATGAACTTTGCATTGGGCGCGCCGCTATTTGGCTTGCACGATTGATTACCAAATTTGAGCCAGTCTCAACGGAAGTACACAGCACAACTCTCGCAATTCTTACTAAACTAACTTTGCGAGATAGTTTTCAAATCTCGGCGCACGCGAGAGAAGGGCTTGACGTACTTGAAAAACGTTGTGACTGAATCGCGTTTCCACACAGTATGTCGATCCAAAAACCGGCGTTCGAATGACGGATTGTGAAACAAAAAAAGTGCCAAACACGGTGGTGTTGAATTTAAAAGACACGCCCGGAAGTCGCCTAAATCGCGGAGCTGCATTCGCTTATTTCTGGTCGGCGCTGCGAATAAATGGAGGGATAAAATGCAAGTGCAAACCGCCGCAAATAGTTGGCATGTTCAGGGGATATTTAGATTCGCTCGGGTGGGGTCCACAAACTACTAACAACCCTACCATGCCACCAGCCGCTCCCGTGGGATCGCCGCCATGGTAGCTTCTCGCAAACTATTTAAATTTAGTCTTGCTTTTTTGTTTTGGGTGCTCACGATCGCGTGCCTTTCGACGGTAATTTTCGTTCAGCGAGACGAGAATTACCGATTGCGAGTGCGAATGCAAGCGCTTAGCCAAAATGAATTGACATCATCGCGTACTCTTATCGATATACAAGTGAATTCGGAACTTTTGGTAGCGACAGATAAGCTCGGTGTTCTTTCAATTAAGGTAGCGACATCAAGTGCTCATGTGATATGTCTTGCAGGTGATGTGATCAGTGAATCAAGCAAAGATATCTCGTCAGATGATGAGACGTCCCTTACGCTGGTTGTCGCTTGGCCAGCTTCCGATGGTCAACAGAATTTAACGGTTAGCTGCGGAAAATTTCATCAAACTTTTACATTTAAAAGCTCTGCAAGCATCTCACTTCAAGAGTTGCTACCAGAATATGGACTTCGCGGTGTTTATTCAGATAGTATGGGAGTGCAGGCAGAGACGATGTTGTCTGTAAGCGACATACCGCTAACGTTATCGTTTAAACGAAGCTTTTAGGCGGTAAAAAAAGCGAAACAAATGAAAGGGAAACAAAAGAAGGACATGGCGACCACAAGAAATTGGCGTCAATTGCGGATGGTGCCACCTATATACCGCTTGGCGCGAGGAGATTCGTCGATATGCTTGAAATGAATAGCAACTGAAACGGACTCTGTTGAAGCGGAAAAATAGTTTCCACGCAGTTAGTTGTTATGGCATGCGATTGGCTAAGGGGTTTAGCTCGGGACAAATGGTCCCAAGCTACGTGCATACTAACGGACGATATCCTTCGCTCCCGATTCGCTGGCGACCAGCGCTTCGACTTCAGAGCGGTGAACTAACGGCAAGTCGCCTGGGATGGTGTATTTTAGTGAGGCAGTAGCACATCCCCAGCGCAAAGCGCTGGCAATACTTCCTTGTTCTAGAAAGTTAGCGAGAAACCCGGCTGCGAACGCATCTCCGCTGCCAAGGCGTTCTACTTCCGTGGTGGGAAATGCGGCTTGGCTATATATTTTACCATGCTGATCAATGGCAATCGCGCCCCGCGCACCTAGTGTTATCACAAACGTACAATGCGGAAATTGACTTGACAGGTTTTGCAAGATCGCATCATCAGTTAGTTCTTCAAGTCCAAACAAGGTGTGTGCATCGCGCAGAGGCATGAAGACAATGTCTCCTAGTTGGATAAAGTCAACGCAGTGCGAGTGTGCAGCATCGGGCCGCCATAGTTTCGCTCGGTAATTCACATCGAAACTGACAAGCATCCCGGCCGCTTTTGCAAGTTCAGCGGCCAAATGCGCAGTCGCGGCAGCGGATTCGGAAATGCCCAACGTTATACCGCTCGTGTGGAATAACTTTGCCTTGCCAGCCGCGAACAACTGAGTCGGTAACTCGCTTGGCTGCATCTTGCTGATCGCCGAATCGCGACGATCATAGAGTACTTGCGAACCGCGAGGTGGCTTACCACGCTCTAGGTAATAGGTACCAAGTCGATCCGTATCGGACCAAACCACATGGGACACATCAACGCCGTATCGGCCGATAGTCGATGCTACCAAATGGCCAAGTGATGTTTCCGGCAACCGCGACAGCCATGCGGTTCGGCAACCAAGTCGCGCCAAGCCAACGGCAGTATTCGACTCACTTCCCCCGATGTGTAGCTCAAATGTCGTGGCTTGTTCAAGTCGATCGAAACCGGGCGGTGTAAACCGCAGCATCGTTTCGCCGAATGCAATCACATCGATGTTCATCGCGTTCCGCCTTTCACGGCTGCACACTCTGCATACATTTTTGCGGTTGCGGTGAATTGCGACCAATCTCTGTCCGCAATCGCTTTAGCATTAATAATGTTGCCGCCAATACCGACCGCTGATGCGCCGGCAGAAAAGTAGGCGGGCATATTGTTCAAATCAATGCCACCGGTAGGCATCAGTTTTAGATAGGGCATTGGTGCGAGCACATCTTTTATATAACTAGGCCCTAAGTTTCTAGCCGGAAAAATTTTGACGAAGGTTGCACCGGCATCCCAAGCTGTCGCGATCTCTGTCGGCGTGTAGGCACCCGGCAAGATCGGCACTTTGGCTACTCCGCAACGCTCGATGACCCCAGTGTTCGTTATCGGAGTCACTATGAACTGAGCCCCGCAGTCGATCGCTTGCTCGGCTTCGAGAAGATTTCGAACTGAACCAAGCCCGATCGTCGCGCCGTCGGTATCGAACACAGAAAGATGCTTACGAACAGTGCGAATCGCATTGAGAGCTGCTGGATTCGAAAGCGTATACTCTTGTAAGTAGATTCCAGCGTCTAACAACGCTTGCGAGATCTCAACAGCATGAGTTAAGTCGTCGAGCCGGATAATCGCGATAAGCCGATTTCGACTTACTAAATTGGTGATTTTGTTGCAGTAGTCCATAGCTCATTCGTGTGGGTGAACGGTGAGCTATGAAGGTACTCTCGCGTTTGAAGAATCGCTAGATCTTCAAACCGCTCTGCCGATACGTTTAGGTCAAAAATAAACCCCGGCGAAACGGGCCGACGGGGCTTTCATTGAGTCACTTTCGCAAGCTGCAGGGTCACGCCACGGAGGACACTAAAAACGATGGCGATGAGTCGTTGTGTGGGGAACTACGTGGTAGTGGCCCCGGTGAGGAACAACGTCCAGGTGAGTGCTGCTGTGCTGATAAGAGTTCTGATATATAGGACGTTGAACCGAATAACTTGAGCCGCCGTAGTAAGAGCCGTAGTTTGCGCCGTACTGGGGTGCATAGTAGCCGTTGTTACCAGTGGTGTAGCTATAGCTTGATCCAAAGCCGGTATTGTATCCCAGGCCATAGCCACCGCCATAGTTCGAACTGTGCGATGGGAAGGGAACGGCGTCGAAATGGCCACGGTGCGGAACTAGGTCGATGTGCGTGGTCGTATGTGGTACGTAGATTTGAGCTTGTGAGGTCGAGGAAATCGCAAGCACTGCAGCAGCAACTAAGCTAAGAAAAGTAAAGCGGATCACTGTTTAACTCCCTGATCGAAAATTCTTGTGCCTGCGAAAGCTCCCCTTGAGTCCCGCATCCTGGCAACGGAAAATACTACACGCAAATACTGCGCCATTAGACAATCTTCGCAAATTCGCGGAAAATGTCGCACTCGAGCGGGTTCTTGATGTCATTTCGATACCTGAAAACTCAAGTTGATTGCTTTCTACGGCGATTAAGGCGTTGCGGTGGCTCATTTGGAACTCGAGAGGTGCTTTAGGGTAAAGCGTTACAGAGCGACCACACTTCATAAAAAACAGTACTTTCGTTTGCCGAAAGAGTCGAAGTATTCCACGAATCTATACTCGGGTGAAGCGAATTTGCGGTTTGGGTCCAGGAATCAAATCCGCCCGATCGCTGGCATACGCTACTTCAAACTCGAAGATACATATGATGTTTTTGAGAGTTCGTCTGGTAAGCGCACCGTCTTTTCTTCGCTCACCAACAATAGCTTGTTCGGTGGGCAGTTGGGTTTAGAAAGCGATTTAAGGCACAGCCGTCGCTTGAACCTTTACGGTTTCGGCAAAGTTGCAGCGATGCACAATGAGGTTGAAGGCGGTATCGCCAGCTCAGGCCAGTCCGCATAAACTAGCAGTTAAATCAGTTTTAGTCAGGAGGACCACTCAACAAAGAGAACTCGAACAATGAGCAGCGACCCCGACGCTGACGCAAGCGAAGAGACGTTGGATCAATCCGAAGAAACCCGGGTTTTACGCGAGGTTGCTCTGTACACCGATGGCGCGTGTAGTGGTAACCCTGGACCAGGGGGTTGGGCATTTATACTACGCGACCTGAAAACCGGCAAAGAACTTACCGGTTCCGGCGGCGAACGCGACTCCACCAACAATCGGATGGAATTGCAAGCAGTCATTGAAGGCCTAAAGTCGCTTAAGAAAAGCTGCCACGTCCAACTCTACGCGGACAGCAAGTACGTTCTGCAAGGCATGACCGAATGGATGGCCGGCTGGAAAGCCAAGGGCTGGGTGCGGATGGAGGGAAAGCAGCGTAAACCGGTGAAAAATGTCGAACACTGGCAGGAACTGGATAAGCTCATCGCGCTGCACAAAATCACCTATAACCACGTCCGTGGGCATAGTGGGCACATCGAGAATGAACGTTGCGATGTGATGGCCGTCGAAGCGAGTATGAACTTTCGCTAGCCGATAGTTGGGTAGCTGGTTCCGTGCAAAACCGGAAACGCTCGTAAGAAAATTGCCCGCCCGCCGGTTTCTCACGAAACCGCTACTCTCTGCGCTTGCCCGCCGTCCGGTTTCTCACGAAGCCAGCTACTAGGTTGCTAGTAATGCTGTGGATTCGTTGCAAGAATTGTCAGTTGGGGGTTTTTCCATATTGGCCAGTGCCAGGCGATCTGTTACCCTACCGCCTGTGACAGCGACGGTTGGTTATGGTTCGAGCAAGGATGTGTTGGAACTGCATCAAACTTCGTTGGTACATTGAGAAATAGAGTGACCGCGAGGTTGCCCGACTTCTTTCCAGACGTTGCTTTCCCAGCAATACTTGGCAAGGATGCGAAAACCGGTCGATGTGCGAAACATGACGTTTCTCGCTCAGCCAAAACTTACACGTGTTAGTGCGGAGGGAGCCCTAAATGCCCGCGGCGGAAACAAGTAAATCCTGTGTGCATATTCGTTGGATGATTCGCAGAGATATGCCAGCAGTATTAGCGATCGAAGACTCGAGCTTCGAGTTCCCATGGTGCGAAGAAGAATTCATTCGCTGCTTGCGCCAACGCAATTGCATCGGCATGGTCGCTGAAGTTGATGACAAAGTTGTCGGCTTTATGATCTATGAGTTGCACAAGAATCGTTTGCATCTGCTCAATTTCTGTGTCGATCCGGAATCGCGTCGTTGCGGAATCGGTTCAGCAATGATGGAAAAATTGGCCGGTAAGCTTTCCATCGAGCGCCGCAATCGCATTATGCTTGAAGTCCGCGAAACCAACCTCGAAGCCCAACTGTTTTTTAAGACGTTTGGTTTTAAAGCGATTTCGGTTCTCCGCGATTTCTACGAGGATACCGTTGAAGATGCTTATCTAATGCAGTATCGTTACCGTCCTTCCGCTGAGGAACTGGAGATGGATGAAGAGAGCTCGCGCCGTTTGGCAAGCTAACATCGCTTCTTGCTTCTAACGACCGTTTCAAAACACTTAACACCTTCACGGCCCCGCTGTGCGGGTGTTTTTACTTTGATGGACAGTATGCCAACCGAAGCGTCTCAACCCGAAAAACAAGTCTTGCTTACTGCATCGCGCTTCACCGTTGAACTGGTGACGCAGAAGCTGGACGATGGCTCCACAATGTCCCGCGAAGTGATCAAACATCCGGGAGCGGTTGTGATTGTCCCCGTTTTGGACGATGGGCGCATCTGCTTAATCCGGAACTACCGCATCTCGATTGACCAAGTGTTGCTCGAATTGCCCGCTGGGACGCTTGAACCACCCGAACCGCCCATAGAAACCGCCCGTCGCGAACTGATCGAAGAAACCGGTTATCGCTGCAGTAAACTGGTTCCATTGTGCGAGTTTTACATGTCGCCAGGAATTCTCGACGAGCGGATGTACTGTTACTTGGCGACCGGTCTGACGCTTGGCCCCACCGCCCTTGAACGCGGCGAACAGATCTCGAATCACCCCGTAACGATCAATGAGCTCGCGATATTACTCCGCACAAATCAGATCATCGATGCCAAATCCCTCTCAGCGCTTCTCTACTACGCGATGCTTGGCACCGACAAAGATTTTCAACTACGATTGCCCTAGGTGACGTCTCTTTGTGGCGTAAGCTTTCATCGTGACAATACACTGAGTACCTCTTCGCGACATCACGCCTTGATTCCTCGCAGCATTCAAGCGCGTGCATGAGGACGGACTCGGCTTCTTCATAGTTGGCGAGTTCAGACAGGGCATGTCCGAGACGAGTCAACGTTGGCGCATGCTCGGGGTTATCGACGAGTATCGCACGTGCGAGCACGATCGTCGATGCCGGATGATCGGCGTCGAATTCGGCGGCGAGTTCCTTACGAAGTTTTGGAAGACATCTCTTTGTTCATGATTCTGATGATAACGAATTGCGATCTATGCGTCTGGCGACTAGCCGATGTATAGATCGCGTGTTGAACTTTTCCGCTTCGTGAGTGGTCTGCGACTTTGCAGAATCACTCGACGCCGCTCTTCAATTTGGGTAAGTTTCATAGGCATTAGTGAAGAACGATGGAAATCATGGCTCAGGCTAGCCTCACTGGGATGATTGTAGCCGATTGAATTATTCCTTCACTCGTTCGTAAGCCGTTTCGACTGCCTTTGACTCCTGCCCATCTGGCATGATGTTGTAGGCAGTGATCGTCAAATGATCGGCGTCCTTCAACTCATAGTCCGTTCGCCATCCACCCTGTGGTTTTCCCGGTGCCCAGTCGTATTTTCCAGAAACCGAAAAACCACGCTCGATCGCGTCCCCTTCGCTGATAAGGATCGCACCGCTCATGTGAAAATCGTCGAACCAGCAGACCTGAAACTTCTTCGTAATGCCATTCATCGCCAGCGTCTCTTCACCATGCCGCGGTTTACCCTTCATTGACCCTTCGTAAGTGTGCCGAAAGAAATTTCCGTTCAGCAACGATACGATCTCACCTGAGACTTTTGATTCATCGGCCAGTTTCCCAGGTTCGAACCATGTCTTCACTGTCCCCTGCCACTTGCCAACACAATTACTGAGAAATGTTTCAGGCTCTCGCATCTTCTTTCTTTCATTCTGCGTTGATTGTTTGTCCACCGATGCGGCATCACTATTCTGCCCAAAGGCGTGAGCGGCGACAACCCACGAACAACACGCTGCAAGTAACATTGTTGTAAACAACCGCATTGGTCTCTCCATTGATACAGACAAGATGATGGGCGATAAGTTATCGGGTATAACTCGTTTAACGACAAGCCGCAGGCGACCGTGTTCCACCATGTCCGCCGACGCCTACGGCTTGTCGTTAAACGATAAACTTAGCATCCCTGCTTACCACAGTTCACCTCGGATTCACAAAATGGGGGCTGAGTCGAAAATGATAGAGATTGGACAAGGCGTGTATGATGACTTTAAGGGGAAACCCAAGTATCTGACTTATGAAGAGACCACGATTGTGGCTCCGAACACCGACAGCATGTATTCGATGATCGCGGGGAAGCAGGCAATGTTTTGGTTCCACGAAGGCGAAGTGTTTCTGTTCGAAGGGAACTAAGGCAGGTGCCCATGGGTGTTTACGGGAGCGTATTTCCGAAGGATCCGCTCCGCTTGACCCGTGGATCGTTCGGTTTCTCCGATGATCGACATGGGTCTGGATTTCAAACCTCCTCGGCAGTCTGACGAAAAGGCATGGCGAAACTTGTTTGGACTCTATCGCGTGGGACACGGACTGGGTTATATATTCCAAAATCAACCGCCGATTTTCGCTCGTATCTTGAAGATCGGCGCGAGCGTTTTCGTAACGAACTTGACCGTGTTCATCGATCCGCTGATTTGTGCAGTGAAGCGAAACACGAATTCGATAAACAAAGCGCAATCAGCTCATTTCCAAAACGTGTAATTAAATTAGTCCCTATGTACTATGACGACCAATAAGTTCAGTTGGAGTCGTTTGGTGTCAGTGTGTCGAAAAATACACATTGCCCTATACGACAACAACGACAACAACGACAACAACGAC
>JANNNN010000328.1:0-2531 GCA_031398555.1 Planctomycetia bacterium
CAAATATAACTGCGCGGCGGGGTGTGCGAATGCGTGTTTTAGAAACGACTCCGGGGACAGGGCAATTGTCCCAGGTATCGAATCACGCCAAGGTGCTTCAAATCAATCGCCAATCAAGCCACTCTTGACGGCCCAAACTGCCGCGGCAGTACGATCCGCTGTATCTAGCTTTCGCAGAATGTTCTGCACATGCTCTTTGACAGTTTCAACGCTGATTGCTAGCGAAGTTCCGATTTCTTTGTTGCTAAGTCCTAATGCAATATGTCTCAAGACCTGCAATTCCCGGTTGGTCAGCGGTACATCCTTGGAATCTGTTCGGTCTTTACGCTTTGCCATAGTCACTTGAATACGACGAAGGATACTCACATCCGATGGTGACTCCTTGGCGGCCGCGCGTCGTACGGCTTCGAGTACTTCGATTCGTGAAGAATCCTTGAGAATGTAGTCGTGCGCGCCCAAAGCAATCGCACGAGCAACATACGTCGGGTTATCGTAAGTCGAAATCATGATTACAGGCAGCTCGGGCTTGTCGCATCGGATCTGCTCGAGGGCACTCAAGCCATCTTCCTCACCCATCCGGACATCCAGAAGCACAACATCTGGCGAAATTTGCTTTGTAAGCGAAACGGTTTCTTCGACGGTGCCCGTCAAGCCAACGATTTCAACGTCGCTTCCTTCGAGGAGCGTACCGATTCCGCTTCGAACTACCTCATGATCATCTGCAACGAGAAGACGAATTGCCAATTTAAATACCCCTATTTTGGACCCACTTGCCCGAGTCTTACTACGTAAAACTTACCCCACATAGGATATTGTATCCGACAAGTGAGCGGTGAAAAGCAATCCGCTTCAATTTTACTCCAACGATTTCTAATTCTTCTGGAGTTTGGAACCGGTTATTACCGCGATAAACATTATTAATTGCCGGAGCTTCGCCATTCGGGATTTCCGGAAGACCTTGCAAATTCAAAAACGCTAAGCGGCCAGCATCAGGGGGGGCCCTGTAAACTCCGCGCTCGCGTTGTTTTGGGAATCTGTCTCAGATTCGAAACGTACGCTGGGCAGAATTTGTCGCAAAAAAACCACATGAAGTTTGCCTACACATCGTTCCCAACCTACATATTCAGCGTTCCTTGCCCGATTTACAGGTCGACTTCTGAGAGCCTAGGCAAAATGCAACGTACCAAGTTACTACTCGTCGATGACGATCGCTGGCTTTTGGAATCCATGGCCAGTTGGCTGAGCGACCAAGGATTTGAAGTTGCAGCGGCAGGCACGGCTGCCCGAGCGCGTCAAAAGCTAAAAGCGGACAACTTTGACGTTTGTCTTACCGACGTCGTCCTCGAAGGCGAAGATGGATTCGCGCTACTGAAGCATTGCAAGAAACATCATTCGGATCTTCCAGTGTTAATGATGACCGGTTACGCGGGTCCTGACGCCGGTGCAGAAGCAGTTTCCGCCGGTGCCTTCGATCTTCTCACCAAGCCGATCATTGACCAAGAGCTTTTGACCACGATTAATCGCGCCGTCAGCCAACAGCGCGTCGTCGAAGAGAATCGACAACTGAAGTTGGAACTCGATCGCCGCACGGGCTTGGAGAATATCCTCAGCCACGACGCGCGGATGTTGAAGATATTCGATGTAATCGATAGCGTCGCCGACACTCGAGCCACGATTCTAATTACGGGTGAGAATGGTACCGGTAAGTCGATGATTGCTAGAGCCATTCATCGTCGCAGTCGCCGCCAACGCAATCCGTTTGTCGAAGTCGCTTGCGGTGCGCTGCCAGACAATCTTCTCGAGAGCGAACTTTTCGGTCACGTCGCCGGCGCGTTCACCGGAGCACAGCAAGCCAAAGTGGGCAAGTTCCAGCACGCCGATTCAGGGACGATTTTCCTCGATGAAATTGGAACCGCTTCCACAGCGATGCAGATCAAGCTGCTGAGAATATTGCAAGAGTTCCAGTTCGAACCAGTCGGCGGGGTAGATACCATTTCCGTGGACACCCGTGTTGTCTTGGCCACGAACGAGAATCTTGAGAAAGCCGTTGAAGAAGGTCGCTTCCGCCAAGATTTGTTTTATCGAATCAACGTTATCCATCTCGAATTGCCTTCACTGCGAGAACGTCCAGCCGACATTCCGCTGCTTGTCGAACACTTCTTGCAAAAGACTTTGAAAGATGTACCGAAGGAGATTGAAGGTTTTACGCAGGCCGCAATGGAAGCGATGGTGACTTATGGTTGGCCTGGAAACATTCGCGAACTCGAGAATGTGGTACAGCGAGCTGTGTTGCTGACCAAGTCACCGACCATCGACATCGATCTTTTGCCTCCTTCGCTGCTTCGACACCAAGTTGGTGGACGAGCTGCAGCAGTGATCGCTCGCGGTCAAACTCTCCGCGATGCACTGGAAGGCCCAGAACGCCAGATCATTTTAGACGTACTTCGCATCAATAGCTTCAGCCGCAATCAAACGGCTGATCAGTTGGGCATCAACCGCACCACCCTGTACAAGAAGATGAAGCGGTTGGG
>JANNNN010000378.1:0-12785 GCA_031398555.1 Planctomycetia bacterium
TGAAGCCGATGGAATAGTAGTGGGAACATAGCTTGGCTTTCTGGTCTCATACGAAACCAGCTAAGGCGCGTGCCCATTTTTAAAGTGATTTCAAGTAAGCGATCAAGGCTTGAACCTGCGCTTCGGTCAAGGTTGCAGTACCGGAAACTTTCTCAGGCGAATGATATTGAGTTAGTAGTATCTCAAGTGTCTTCGCGCGACCATCGTGGAGCCAACGAACCTTTCGATAAGTGCCCAGTAGAGTTGGTGTGTTATGAGTGGGGTACTTGTCGCTGTCGGAACCCAGACCGACGTCATGATTGAGGCCATCGGAGTATGTCGGTCCGCTATGGCACGTTGAGCAAGCAGTGTCGGGGCTTTCGAATAACTTGCGACCGGCTTCTGCGATATCCGTGAGTTTACCCTCCGATGACCGAAAGGGATTTGCGGGCAACGTAATCGACGTTAAATAGGCGAGAAGCGCGTGGACATCCTCTGGGCTGGCTGCTTTGCCTTGCATTGTGTCTGTGAACGAGTTTTGTATGGATTCGTCGAGGGCCTTTTGCCAGCCATGCCAAGTCCAAGGGGCGGTCTCGGTGACTCCGTGCAATGGCAAAACAGTCTTCACCGTCAGTGCCGTGCCATCGTTCCAAGTGTCCATGGGGCGCGAATTGCTGCCTCCATCGAGGTGGCAGGATTGGCAACTGTACCACTGATCAAGACTTCTCTGGCCATCATAAAAGATTTCCATGCCACGATGAACAAGCAGCTGCGCCGGAGAGTCTGTGGGTGAATTGCCGAGACGGATTTCGCCAAGGTTTTTTCTCGCTTCGACGTCAACAATTTGAAGCGAATCGAGCGTATGATTAGCGACGAGTACGCGGCGGTTATCGGACAGGGAACGGACGGCCATTGGCCGACCACCAACGGGAATCCGAAAGAACAGATCTTTGTCGCGCATTAGTTTGTCGTCGATCAAATCCCCTGGACCACCCGCGCCTATGAATGGCAAATCGCCAAGGCGATAGACGAGGAGTTCATGCGTTCCGGAGGAACTCACAATCAGCCTGTGTTCGTCGGGAGTTAGGGCAAGTCCGTGCGGATCGGAAACAGCTAGTCCCGGAACATCGAGCGAGATGGCTTCGCGATCAGCAGGACCATCGAAACGCACGCGGGCAGCGCGACTGGCCAGAATCCAGCCACGACGGATGTTGCGGACATTGATTGGATTGCTGCGATAGATCATCCACGGAAAGTAAACGTTGACCCCGTCGGCGGACGCTTGGAGATGACCAAGATTGATCCCACCGCTGAGCGGCTCGCGGTAGAGGACTTCACCGGTGGCAATATCAATAACTGCAATCGCGCCTTCGCCACTCAGTCCGACGGCAAGTCGTTTGCCATCGAGCGACGTAGCTAAATAACGCGGCCAATGACCAACTGCAAAGCGACGCACGACTTTCTGTTCGGTCAGGTTGATTTCAGCGATTTCGCCAGTTGCTTGCAATCCAACGAAAACCGGTGGAAGCATGGTTGAACCAATGGATTTTCCGACCGCCAAGCCGTGAGGTAAAAAGCCAACTTGGATTCGATGTTGAATGGAGAGTTTCTTGTCAGAAACTTCGGCCAGAAGTATTTCGCCAGAGTCTGGGCAACTGATGGCGAGGTGCGTTTTATCGAGCCGGGCGATGGCCACGGGGTGGCCGGCAAGTGCAATTTCGTCGAGAACTTCGTTTGACTTTAAGTCGACCAGTGACGCAGTGCCGGACAGTTCGTTGGCCGTGGCAGCCCACGATTCGGCTTCGTCGATGGCAATGTCAACTGGACCGCGGAAATTGGCGATGGACTTCAGCGGTTCGGCAGCGAAGGATGCTAATTGGAGGAATGGGAAGTATAGGAGTAGTGGGAGTAGGTGCTTTGCAAACGGTAAAGCGTTTCGATAGTGTTTTTCAAAACTTTGCTCGATTTCCTTTACCATTCCTAAACTCCAGTCAGATTGACACTCGTCATCGCATTGCGTTAGCATTACGCGTTTTCAAATTATTGAGCCCTAGCGGTGCACAATCGCCGCAGATGGTCCCTCGTTTACGTTTCGGGTTACGGTACGTTCCGCGTTTCGAGTCGGAATGTGACTTTTCTGCCGCGTTACCCGAATCATTATAGACGCTTGGCAGCTAACGGAAGGCCGACAACAAGTGGACGATGCGATTGCAAAAGCGGATACGCTCATCGAAGCTATGGGCTGGATTCGTAGTTTTCGTGGAAAAACCACAGTAATTAAGCTCGGCGGGAGCCTGATGGAGGACCAGTCCGCAATCCATCATCTGTTGCTAGACGTCATTTTCATGGAAACCGTGGGCATGAAGCCCGTAATTGTACACGGTGGTGGGCCGAGCATTAATCGGGCAATGGATGAAGCGAAAATTACGCCAGTTTGGGTCAAAGGCCGCCGGATGACCGACGAAGCGACTTTGAAAATCGTTGAAAAGACGCTCGCTGGCGAAGTGAACCAAGGCCTAGCGGACGAAATCGAACGGCTTGGTGGACGAGCCGTGAATTTGAATTTCGCGAACGGCACCAATGTGCTCTACGGTGAAAAACTGCTTCTGGCTGACGATGACGGGACACCGCTGGACCTCGGTTACGTAGGCCAAGTCACACGCGTTGACCGGGCGGTGATCGAGAACTTGGCCCATGCGAATCAAGTGCCCGTTATCCCATCGATGTGTATTGATGAACAGGGTCAGAAATACAATGTGAACGCCGACACAGCCGCGATGGCAGTTGCCGAAGCATTAGGCGCGGAAAAGTTGGTTTTCCTTAGCGATGTCAACGGCGTACGGCGTGACAAACTTAAACCCGAGACGATCATTCATTCATTGACAGCAGGGGAGGCACAGCAATTGATCACCGAAAAAGTGATCGATGCGGGGATGATTCCGAAGATCGAAGCTTGCTTGTCAACTTTGAAACGCGGCGTTCGAAAAGTTCATATTATCGACGGACGCTTGCGGCATTCGCTTTTGCTGGAAATTTACACAACCAGCGGCGTAGGAACGGAAATCGTTCAGCAACGCAAGTAGCATAGGCTTCCAGCCTGTGAGAAAAATAACACGGCCTTCCAGCCTGTGTTATTAATTTAAAAGTATAAAGTATGAAAGACACAGGCTGGAAGCCTATGCTACTTACGGGAGTGGAAACATGAAGATTCCTTCAAGCATGAGTTCGCAGGATACAGAAAAACTGTTCGCGAAGTATGTCATTCCGAACTATCGACGGTACCCGGTAAACCTAGTTCGCGGCGAAGGGTCCATTGTTTGGGATAGTGAAGGAAACGAGTATTTGGATTTCTTTCCCGGTTGGGGCTGCAATCTGATTGGGCATTGCCCGCCACGCGTTGTCGAAGCGGTTCAACGTCAGGTTGCGACGCTGATCCATGTGCCGAACACTTGGCACACGGAACTCCAAGGTCAGTGGGCAAAGATGTTGGTTGATCGGAGCTTTGACGGCCAAGCGTTCTTCTGCAACAGCGGTGCCGAGGCCAACGAAGCGGCGATTAAGCTGGCGAGGCTTCATCAAGGCCCCGATCGCTACAAAATCATCACGATGCAAGGCGGATTCCACGGTCGAACGATGGGTGCGCTGGCCGCAACCGCGCAGCCGAAGTATCACGCTGGATTAGGACCGATGGTGGCTGGATTCGTCTACGCCCCGGCATTCGATTTGGCCGAAGTTGAAAAGCGGATCGAAGATTCCACCGCAGCAATTATGCTGGAACCCATCCAAGGTGAAGGTGGTGTGCAGATTCCAACTCAGGAGTATTTGCAGGGATTGCGTAGATTGGCCGACGAAAACGGCTTACTTTTGATCTTCGATGAAGTGCAAACTGGCTGCGGTCGGACGGGAGAATGGTTTGGTTACCAGTATTTTGGCGTACAACCTGATATCATGACGCTTGCCAAATCGCTGTGTGGCGGGATTGCTGGCGGGGCAATGATCGCCCGACGTGAGATTGCGCCCAGCCTACGGCCCGGAATGCATGCTAGTACTTTTGGTGGTAATCCGATCGCTGCGGCGGCTGGCATTGCGACTTTGGAAACGATTGAAGCGGACGACCTATTGGCTCGCGCAAAAACCAATGCGGCTCATTTCGCTGAGTTGTTAAGCGATTTAGCAAAGCAGTTTCCGCATATTCGCGAAGTCCGGCAGGCTGGATTGATGATAGGAGTTGAATTAGATTTTGATGGTAGTGAAGTTGTTGAAGCGTGCCTGAATCGCGGGCTGCTCGTCAATTGCACCCATTCGACTGTTTTACGTTTATTGCCTGCGATGAATATCCGTGCAGAGCAAATTGACCGAGGCATTTCCATTTTGGCGGACGCGTTAGCTGAGCGAATCTCAGCCGTAACGCAACCCGAGTCACTGGCACCGAGCACCTAACGTTGTTGCTCAGAATTCCCAGCGATTCTAGGTTCTAGCGAGCCCTCCGTCGGCTCCTGATTTGAGGTCTGTCGTGAGGCATTTAGTTTCGTTATTTGACGTTAGTCAACAAGAATTACAAACAATCCTGAGTCTCTCTGAGCAAATGAAACAGTTGCTCGAGCGTGGTTGCCGTCCGCCCTGGTTGCAACGGCGTGTGTTAGCTATGTTGTTCGAGAAGCCCAGCCTGCGGACCCGTGTCAGCTTTGAAGCCGGGATCCAGCAACTTGGCGGCTCAGCCATGTTTCTCGGCGAAGAAGTGGGTTGGAAGAGCCGCGAGTCGACGGCCGATTTCGTGCACGTCCTGTCACAGTACGCCGATTTTATCGTGTGTCGAGCCAAATCGCATGCATGTGTCGAGGAGCTGGCGAAGTACAGCAGTGTGCCGATCATCAATGGCTTGACCGATCTTTCGCATCCCTGCCAAGCCATGGCCGATGTGCTGACCATGCAACAAGTTTGTGGCTCGTTATCCGGTAAGACAGTAACCTTTGTCGGTGATGGCAATAACGTAGCTCGTTCACTTGCAGTCGCTTCGGCTATGGTTGGTATGCGTTTCCGTTTGTTGGGACCTGCAAACTATCGGATCAGCGAAGCGTCGATCAAAAACATTTTGAAGCGCTATCCCAATGCGGACATCGTGCAATGCGATTCACCGAAAGAGATGCTGTCGGATGCCGACTTTGTTTACACCGATGTGTGGACCAGTATGGGTCAAGAGGCCGAAGCGGCTGAGCGTCGCGCGGCCTTTGCACCATTCCAAGTCAATTGCAAGCTGATGGCCATGGCCACATCAAACTGCCGTGTTTTGCATTGCCTGCCCGCACGAAGGGGCGAAGAAATCACTGACGAAGTTATGGACAGCAAGTCAAGTGTTGTGGTCGCGCAAGCTGGCAATCGCATGCATGCTCAAAAGGGCTTGCTTGTTTGGTTGGCAGTCCAGCACGGTTGGCTCGACGCGACCCAGCTCACGAATGATGGCATTCAATTGCCGGTCGGAATTTCTTAATGTCTGAAACGGTACATGTCCCTGTCCTGCCAGCCGAAGTCCTTTCGCTCGGTGAACCCAAACTTGGACAGATCTGGGTCGATGGCACAGCCGGCGGTGGCGGTCACTCACGGCTAATCGCTGAACAACTAGGTGCATCAGGGCAACTGATTGCCGTGGATCGCGATCCGTTGGTAATCGAACGTTTAACGGGAATGCTTCCCGAAAATTGCGTCGCGCGGCATTCATCCTACGATGATATTCCCGAGACATTGACCGAGTTGGGCATAGCGTGCGTCGACGGAATTCTCTTGGATCTCGGTTTGAGCAGCGATCAGTTGGCCGATCGTGAACGAGGATTCAGTTTTTCTGCCGACGGGCCGCTCGACATGCGTTTCGACATGACGCAAGGCGAAGCGGCTTGGGAATGGTTGCAGCGCGTCGACGAAAAGACGCTCGCCGATACGATCTATCAATTCGGTGAAGAGCGATTTAGCCGGCGCATCGCCAAGCGTATCGTTGAGACACGCAAAGAGAACCCTATCCGAAACGCCTCAGAGCTGCGCGAATTAATTTATCGGTCGGTTCCCGGCAAGAAGCACGGCCGAATCGACCCTGCCACACGAACTTTTCAGGCACTGCGAATCGCCGTGAACGACGAACTCGGCATTTTAGAGCGCGCTCTGGTTAGGCTGCCTGATTGTTTGAAACCCGGAGGAGCTCTACTGATTATCAGTTTCCATTCACTAGAAGACCGCTTAGTCAAATACGCGTACCGCAATGACCCACGGCTGGAGATCATTACGCGTCGCCCCATGCAAGCCAGCGACGCTGAGACCGATCGCAACTCCCGTTCAAGAAGTGCCAAGATGCGAGTCGCGCGGCGAGCGGTAAAACTTGACGAAATATAAATCTTTGACTTTGTAGTTGCTCGAAAGTGTGACCTTAGTGAAATACTCGGAAAAAGTCGCACTTGCCCAAGTTATGCACGCGGTGAATTGAACGAAAGGTGCATAAGTACTCTGCAAACGGGTTTTCCTCGGATGGTAGAACGCGTTATAATGGTCGGTCCGCCAAGCGGGTATGGCTGTCTAGTTGGACTTGCTGGCTGGGCGTACGTCTCGAGAACTGGAGTATTAACAATGTTGCGTTTCGTGTTGATTACAGGACTACTTTTGATGGCAAATGTTTCGATGGCTCAGACATCGCCCGCTGCGGCGAAGGTAACTTCCAAGGTTTATTTCGATATCACCATTGGCGACGAAGACGCTGGGCGTATCGTAATGGGGTTGTTCGGTGACGATGTGCCGAAGACGGCCGAAAACTTCCGATGCTTGTGTACAGGCGAAAAAGGCGAAGGAAAATCGGGCAAGCCACTCCATTTCAAAGGGAGTGTTTTTCATCGGGTTATCCCTCAATTTATGCTCCAAGGTGGCGATTTTACCAAAGGTAATGGAACCGGCGGCGAGAGCATTTATGGCGAGAAATTTAAAGACGAAAACTTCAAATTCATACATGATGGTCCCGGTCTGCTGAGTATGGCGAACGCGGGCCCAAACACCAATGGTTCGCAGTTCTTCATTACCACCGTTCCAACCGACCATCTTAACGGCAAGCACGTTGTATTCGGACGTGTTATAGAAGGAATGGATGTCGTCAAAAAGGTTGAAGCTCAAGGCAGCTCACGCGGCACCACACGCTCTGCGATCAAGATCAAGGATTGCGGCGAGTTGAAATAGTCGAATCGAATTCAAAAGTGGTGCAAGCTTCTTTTTGCCCCACATCTTCGATTTGTGTTGGCCGCTTGCCAGGTTGCCTAGCAAGCGGCCAACGTCTTAACAGTTAAAACGCTCCCCAGTACCGTCACGTACGTCATCGCGTAGCGTCCATGAATGAAATCGGCAGGGCGCCTGGGTCGTGCGGTTCATGAGCGTAGGCGTGTCCACTGCTTCCCAGAGCCTCGGTCGCCTGCGGGCTTGTTCAATCGAGGGCTTGATCGATCGAGATCAAGCAACGCGCAATATATTCTACAAGAAGTGCCCTGATTTGCAGATTTTCTGTTAATCTTGTGACCAAAATGAGAGTATTCCCTGCCTAGTTCGTGGTAGGGTGCTCGCATACCGCACCTACAGTTATCGGCTTGCAGGTTCGTCCGGTTTCTTTCGAAACCAGCTACGTTTCCGAGATTCTTTTGAGGCCTTGCGGCATGACCGAAATCTTGAATGACAGTCCGAACGAGGGGGAAGTGCAAGTTGCCGAAGAGCCACTGCCCACGGTCGAGACGCCAACGCCGGGCATAACGACTGCCGAACCGACCGGTATCAAACTACTGCCGCTGGATCCCGCCTTTGTAACGATCGAGCGCATGACAGGATGGATCTTTACCGGTTGTGTCCTTTTGGTGGGGCTGGTTGCAGTGGCCGTTATCGCGTTCACTGCGGGACCACTCAGCTTGATCTCCGCCGGTTGTTTACTGACCTACTGCATCCTTGGAACGCTGCTCGCTTGGGCAACACACTCGCTTCCACAGAAAGCTTACGATCATGCCGGTTGGTGCTTGACGCCAAGCGGCCTTGAGATTCGACGCGGAATTTGGTGGCGCTCGCAAATCAGTGTCCCGCTGGCTCGAGTCCAGCACACCGATGTGCATCAAGGTCCACTAATGCGCAAATTTGATCTTGCCAAATTGATTGTGCATACTGCCGGAACGGAAAACTCGACTGTCGAGCTGAGCGGGTTGAACTTCACGACTGCACAGCGGTTGCGAGATGCTTTAGTGGAGAGTCGAGGTGATCTAGATGGAGTCTGATAAAACGGACGTTCCGTGGCAAAGGGTCCAACCGATTTCATTGCTGTTTGTAGTGGTTTCTAAATTGCGGCAGTGGATCATACCGGTGGGTGTTGGCCTGTTTAGCGCACGCGAGGGAAATCTACTCGTCATCAGCCTGGGCCTAGTTGCCTTTGCAATTTTGCTCGGATTTGCCATCACGAGGTATTTTACCCTTCGGTTTCGGCTGGCTGGCGGTGAATTGCAGGTACGCAGCGGTATCCTTTTCAAGAGTAGTCGCACGGTGCCCGTCAATCGTATTCAGAATATCGATCTCGTACAAAACGTCATGCACCGCATCTTCAGAGTCGCCGAAGTGCGGATCGAGACAGCATCCGGAAAGGAACCTGAGGCGGTCCTGCAGGTGCTCTCGTTGGCCGACGTCGAACAGTTGCGTGCAAGCGTGTTTGCCCAGGCTAATGCAGGGGTTATGGGTTTGTCGGAAGCCGATTCAAGCGTAGGGACTTCCAATGAAGATAGTTCGGTGACTCAAGCCGTTGCAGCGGGTCCAACTCTGCCGCTCGAGCGCCCCCAGCATTTGCTATTGGCCATTTCGCTGAAGCAACTCGCCCTTGCGGGACTTACAAGCAATCGCGGGTTTTTGCTCGTGCCGATCGTTCTTGGGACTCTCTACGAAGCTCGCGGTTTGACACGCAGTTACCGAGATCAATTCCGTATCAGCAGCGAAGACTTTTACATCAACCGCTTACCATCTGGTCTATCAGCATGGATGATTTTCGTTTGGTTAGCAACCGCTTTTGTTGCCTCAATCGTTTTGCTCAAGTTATTTTCATTTGCATGGTTTGTGCTTCGTTTTTATGGGTATCAACTCTGGTCCGTAGGCGACGATTTGCGGATCGGCTGCGGCTTGTTGACTAAAGTTTCGGCAACGATCCCACGATCTCGGATCCAATTCATAAGCATCCATCGTTCTTGGCTTGGTCGTCGTCTGGGGCTTGCTGCCATTCGCATCGAGACCGCTGGCGGTGGTGGGTCCGAACACGAGAACGCGAGCCAATCCGTTGGCCGTCGTTGGTTCGTGCCGGTTATTTCGGAAAGCCAATTGGTTCCGTTGATCGAGCACTTGAGGCCAGGGATTGAATGGCGAGAATCACAATTCAATTGGCAACCCTTGTCCCCGCGCGCTAGAACTCGGCTTCAACGATTTGGCCTCATCGCAACAGTCGTACTTACTCTCGTTGCCGGACTTATTTGGCCGCCATGGGGTGCAGCGATCGGCATCGTCCTGTTGCCCGCGTTCCTTTGGCTAGCTGGGCGCCATGCGAAAGCCATGCGTTACGCTCGCTGCGGATCGTTGGTCGTCTATCGCAGCGGACTGTTGAATCGCAAATGCAGTTGTGCATTCATTGACAAAATTCAGGCTTTACGTCTCAACGAATCGCCCTTTGATCGACGTTGGGGAATGGCTACGCTGTCCGTTGACACTGCCGCGGCGGGGCCTGCGGAACATCGCATCATGGTGAAATACCTCGATGTCAATGTCGCTCAACGTGAGTTTGTAAGTCTAAAAGCGGCGATTGGACTCGAATTTTAGAGTTACTTTTTACTTCGTATGGATTGGAATAGTTAAAGCTACTCGTAGTCTAATGCGGCTCTTTAAGTTTCCTTTCCGCGAAAGAGTGGGGCAAACGCTACTTTCGCGGCGAAAGGCGACACTTATTTACCAACCAACGGCCCTGCACCCAGGATCGACGGGGAGCTTTGGTCAGCGAACTTTTGAAAGTTCTTGTGAAACAGTTGGGCGAGCTTATGAGCGGTCGCATCATAGGCGGCTGGATCGGACCAAGTCAATTTGGGTTGCAGCATCTGGCTCGGGACGTCGCCACAAGCCGTCGGAACCGCAAAACCGAAATTCGGATCAATGACATAAGTGGCGCTGTTAAGCTCGCCAGAGTGGATGGCGTCGATGATATGACGAGTGTGAGTCAATGACATTCGGCGGCCAACCCCATAGGCTCCCCCGCTCCAACCCGTATTCAGCAACCAGACATTGGTATCACATTGTGCAATCTTCGCTGCTAACAACTCAGCGTACTTTGACGGATGCCAAACCATAAAGGCGGCGCCGAAACATGTTGAAAATGTTGCTGATGGTTCGGTGACACCCATTTCTGTCCCCGCCACTTTAGCCGTGTAACCGCTTACGAAATGGTACATGGCTTGTTCGGGTGTTAATTTGCTAACTGGAGGCAAAACTCCAAAGGCATCGCAAGTTAGAAAGATAATGTTCTTGGGATGACCGCCGACGCATGGTACTTTCGCCCGCGGAATGAACTCGATGGGATACGCGACACGAGTATTCTCGGTGATCGATGCGTCACCAAAATTGACGCGATGGGTATCTTCATCGTAAACGACATTCTCAAGTACTGAACCGAATCTAATTGCGTTGTAAATCTCGGGTTCGCTCTCCGGTGTCAAATTAATGACCTTGGCGTAACAGCCCCCTTCGATGTTAAACACGCCTTCATTGGACCAGCAGTGTTCGTCGTCGCCGATCAACTCGCGATTCGGATCGGCTGACAAAGTGGTCTTACCTGTGCCTGACAAGCCGAAGAACAGCGTCACATCGCCCTTCGCTCCTTCGTTGGCGGAACAATGCATCGACAACACGCCTTGTTTGGGCATGAGGTAGTTCATAATTGTGAACACCCCTTTTTTCATCTCGCCCGCATACTGAGTTCCTAGGATGACGAACTCACGCTGCTCGAAACTAAGATCGATGCTCGTGGTGCTGGTCATTTGATTGGTGTATGGATTTGCCGGAAAATAGCCTGAGTTGTAGATCACGTAGTCCGGCTCGCCAAACTCGGCCAGTTCCTCAACGGTGGGACGAATGAGCATGTTTTGCATGAACAGTGCGTGATACGCGCTTGAGCAGATCACGCGAATTTTCAGCCGATAGCGCGGATCCCAGCCTGCATATCCATCTGTCACAAAGATCTGCGATCGAGTATTCAAATAGTCGCGAGCTCTTTGACGATTGATCAAAAACGAACGTTCAGTCAAGCGAATGTTGATATCACCCCACCAGATGTCGCCCGCGGTTGCCGGTGATTCGACAATGCGTTTGTCCTTGGGGCTGCGGCCGGTTTTATCACCACTACGTGTCGCCAGCGCTCCACTCGACGCGATCGCCGCGTCGTGGTTCAAAATTGCGTGCTCATACAGACGAGCCGGACTGAGGTTGCGGAGGACCTCTTTGACTTGAATGCCAAAACTGTTGAGATTAAACCCGTTATCCATGAGACTTCCGTGGTAGCAAAGGAACGAGCGAAAACGCTCGGATATGCAACTAATTCACACACCGACCCGCCATCGGTTGTGACACTGAGTCGATCAGCGTTGCGGCTTGCGGCCCAGGCAATGCGTATTGTTGCAGATTGCGTTAACTCTACCAGTCGTGCTCGCGACGAATTGGGCCTCGCAATAGGGCTCAATGCAGTGGACGATACCTCCAAACTTCGACAATCGAATACGGTCCTGGTTCAGGTTTGCTGATCGAAAATTCAGTTGCTAGTTTCACTGCGCCGGCTTCCGATTTTATCAACCCAAACTCGTTGAGCAGATCTGCGTTCAGTCCAGCTTGCCCATTACAATAAAGTGGCGAACAAAAAAATGAGCAGTCTCGTTTTTCAACTACGTCATACCCTAGCATTTCGAAGCTTGTGTCTACGACAATATCTTCCGGCTCAACACAACCCATTTCGTCGACTTGTAACTGACCGTCTTCATAAATGTGTTCGGATAATGCATAGGCAAATACATCATATTGCGCCTTCGTTTTCTGAAGTTCAATTGCGGAAAGCGCTGCGTACAAGTGATTAAACCCGCCGTATTGGTTGAATGAGTCGTTCGTCAATTGTGGGTACTGGAATCCGTCCAAGCCTTTAACGATGCAATTGCTGACACTGCAGAGCTGCGAAACGGAACTGCCTCCAGGCAATCCATGAGACGAGTCGCTGTGCAGTTTCCAATTTTCGGGTGTCGCCCGAAACTTCGGGAAAAAGCCTATTAAAAAAAACTCCATGGCGACCATTCTAAAATTCGGTAAGAGTGGTTTTGTTGTCCCGCTGAGAGACGATCTTGATCCAATCAATTTGTACCAAATCCTTCCCCGCGGCTGGCTTGGGCAAGTAGATACGCACGATTCCGACCGCGCCGTCGGCTGGGATATCAACACTGACTTCTTCCCAGTCGTTGCCTAGTGCCGAGTAAACCTGGCTGCGAGCTTCACTTTGCACGCCGCCCGGCAACCAATCAATATGGGCGGTACCACCAGCGGCTTTCATTCGAAATATAACCGTCGTAGGACCGCTATGCTTTGCAGCTGAGAAACCTAGAAAGCTCGCCGCCGTTACGTTGCGAATGATCAACTGACTGTTTTCAACTGAGGCCGAACACGCGCGGGCCTTCCAACCTTGCATAGCTGGATCGTTGTCGTTGCTAGATGCAACTTGTGGCTTTGCTTTCTTGGAATTGTTCTTGCTA
>JANNNN010000405.1:0-3466 GCA_031398555.1 Planctomycetia bacterium
ACGGCCCCTCATCACCCGACCCTTACTCCCCGGAGTGCTGCGGCGAAGGGGGCGGAGCGGAGAAGTGGCTAGAACTCGGGGTCGCATCGGTTCATGAATCGAGACCTGCACTTATGACATGCATCTATGTATGTACGACGACGCTTTTTGCGTGCTGGGGGTGGCATGAAGTTGCCGAATCCGAGAGGTTAGTAGCTAAACCTTTACACCACCGCGACTTACGAGAATTAGCACGACCCGAGAGGTGCCCGATAGGTACCGAGAGGTTGGCGGTTTAAGCCGAGAGGTCTGTCGTCGTAGGTGCAGATGCGTCTGGTTCCACCAGCGTAGCGGGGTCCGTCAATTGCAATAAGTGTGGTTGGCCCTCGCGGCCACGACCGTCATAAACGAGTTTGTATTGGCAGAGTTTGCCTATCGATCCGCCAGTGCGAACAACGTACTCTTCACGCACCAAACGCTCAAGATGATAAGCCAACTGCGTCGAACCCCAACTGAGCGATTCGCGAACCGCGCGTCGAGTGAAACGCACGTCACCAATGGGAATCTGATTTGCCTGAGCCTCAGTCCGTGTCCAATCATACAAGGCGATCAATAACCTACGCGATGGCTCGGCCAATTCATCGATGCTGCGACCCAAGGCCCAATCTGCAATCTGGTTGGCCGCAGCGATATCTTGCCGTGTCACTTGCAGATACTCAGTAACTTTACCAAGCTCATTAATCTGATGCACTTCACGTTGATGTTGATGAAGCAGCGTAATGGCTTTGATTAATGAAAGGTATTTGCCTTGATCGCGGCGGTGGCGCGTTTGCCATCCGACGAATGACAACTGGCTGGCATACGGGTTAAAAACCGGCAAGGCTCGCAACAGTCGCTGGGCATTGCGATGCCGCCCAACGATCGCAGGACTCAGCATTTGATGAAGGTGACCTTCCAGCGTCTCATTAAACCGTTGGCGTGATTGAATCGCAACCGTCTGAGCCACGCTTTCATCAATGGCGACCACCAAGCATCGATTGAGCAGCTCAGGATCAATGCTTTGTGAAGTGGTTGTCATCACAAGAGCGACCGGCCCTTCGACTTCATAGCGTTCGGTATTCGTTCGGCCTGTTCCCGATTCTTTGCCGGTAGCGACCAGTGATAAGTGCCCTTCACTTTGAAGGAGTTTAAGTTGATAACTTGCATCGCGCACGCCCTCTTGTTCGGAGATCGAAAGAATCTTGTGTTTGAGATCTTCGCGACCAAGATAATAAAGGCTTTGACTGGTCATTGCCGAACAAGCGAATCGCGATTCCTCGGGCATGAACCGCAGAACGGCCTCGGCCAAGGTCGACTTGCCAGCCGCACTGGTCGACTGCAGAATTAGCCCCAGCGGTTTTGCAAGTAAGCGACTGGTGGCGGCCAAGTATCCGGTCAGCTTTGCAGTTCGCTCGCCTACAATGCCACACGCCTCGAAGTCGTCGAGGATGAGGTCCAGTAAGTTGTCGGACTGCAAGAACGCAAGGGCTTCACGGCGCTCGTCGGCGGATAGTTCTTTATGGTCAGCGCTAGTTTTTTTACTAAGTTGCTTTTGTTCGGTTTGCAATTGTTCGAGTTTCAATAGCACCCGGCCTAGATCGCTTCGCAGTTGTGATTCATCAGCTCCAATTTCATCGGCGGCTTCCATCGTAAACATCCGCCGCAACCTGGAATGGTACAAGTCGAAGCAGTCGACATGGAACCGATCGGTGCGTTCGTTGTAAATCAACAGGTTGACCTTCATCACGCCGGGCAGCGTGTTGCGTTCCAAGCCGCGTATGCGGTACCGCCGCCATTCCGTCGTGATCGTGATTTCATCAGCAGTGACGGTTACTTGCAGATCATCGAGCTTGATCGGGACCGGTGAAGCGTAGCATAGGCTTCTAGCCTGTGATTCCTCTTCACATGACAACTCCGCCTTTGCGACTTGCTCGAATGTAACCGCTGTCTGAATATCGACGTCCTTCGGTGCATGAGGTTGTACAAACGCAAGCTGGAAGCTTACGCCACTTTCCCAACCCGCCGCACGAATAACCGCTCCGAGCGGATCAGCTTGACTATCGCGTTGAGCTAACAGATACGCATGAGCCGATTGTCCGGCCGGGAATTTGACACGGTAGATCTCGCAACCACCGAAGGCTTCGCAATCAATAGTGTCTGAAGTTAACAGCACGCGTTTTACACCTTTGAAATCAGCTACGTCTGTCGCCCCATAGACGACGTTAGTATGCCCAGTTGAGTAAAATGTCCAGGCATCGAGCACATCGTCGGTAACGATGATCTCTTCGAACGATCGAAGGGCTTGGCCGTTAAAAATCCCGGCACCGATGGCTAGTTCGGTTGGTCCGTTTCCGTTGCATTCAATGCGTCTACCGTAGATTCCCGTTACATCGCCATCGATGTTGGTCAGCGGAACCGTCACAAAGCCTCTGAAATGTTCACGGCCATTGGGTCGATAGACACCAACCGATTCGAGCTTCGAGCGAATCTCCTTTCCTGTTTTGACCATGTTGCTTGGCAGGTGAGTTCCCAATGTTCGATCTGCGAAACCAACTTGCAAGACAGCATCGGACGCAAGGCAGTTGCGAGCCAAATAGGCAACCGCTTTGGCGCATGCCACGAGGCAAGTTGCATAGTATGCAACCGTCGCCTTGAGCGGATGTGCCAGCATGTTTTGAAGGAAGTCGTGGTTCATAGTCATTTCTAATTACCTTCGAAGGGTTTCGAATCACATGTACATCAACAGTTGTTGAATTGGTTTAATGAGCCGGTTAGTCCACTTGCTCAGTGTCCGCTCGGACGCGTGATTCCTTCCGGGTTGCCACGCTGCATAGTTAACCGCCTTATCCTTGGCTGGGATCCTCAGCACGTGCACGACTTCTCAACCCGCTGGTGAGCCGCTGGCGCTAGCCACGGGTCTCGAAGTTGTGGTCGTTCACTGTTGATGGTTCATCCAATGGTTGTGCATTCGCCGCGAATCGTTCGGCATTGGGCAGTCACCGTTCATGTACGTCTCTCGCTCCGAAACCCGACGCTAGCGCGTACGGCTCACTGTTGTCGGAGGCACGTTAGGCTGAAAACCATTTCGCTATATCTACAGCAATGCGGCGGCAGCGGTTGCTCGTCAAGCCTCGAATGCTGGTACGCTTTACCAAACAAGGATGTTTTGCTACGTGACAGCCGAGTTGTAACGGTTGAGCATGGCCGCTCTCTTTCCATCGAGTTCACCGTTTTATCTCAACCCAAACCCGATCGCTTTAAAGTCAACGACATCCTGCGGCGGGACCGTTGGCATGCGACGCTCGATCAGCAAGGTTACAGCGACGAGCGACTGGCGGTCATTAGCACGGTGATGAATGCACTCACCACCTGTCGCACCGGGTTCATGGGGAGCCATCTTTACAACTGCCAGAGTTGCGATCGACGGTTAATTGGTCTCGATCATTGC
>JANNNN010000502.1:0-4601 GCA_031398555.1 Planctomycetia bacterium
CAATGATGATTGTGACCGACTTCGCAACCGGGATGAGCAAGACCTCTCCTTTTGGCTACCGGAAAACGAAAACTGGCAAATGTCAAGCAATCTGTAGCAAGTACCTAGCCGCGATTCTAACGAGCGTTAACACCTGCAAAGATGTAAATATTTTAAGCGAGTCGATTGTGCTGAATACACTTCAACCATACGACCAATGAGACGACTAACGTTTTCGTGTTGTCGCTTGGGGCTCATCATTTCCAGAACTCCCATGTCATAGGCCATCCGTGGAACGCTGCCTCGCCGTTGACCGGCTAGTTCAATGAATGTCCGCCACTGGACATTTTCAAAAACCATTCGCGTTTCGGCCAGCTCCGCAGAAAGGCTGGTAGTGATACTCATTTGTTTCAACCTTTGAATTCGACGCACAATCTGCAGACAGTTCAATTCTGCCTTACGAGGAGGCGAAACGCAAGCAAGCGGTTAAAAGCTTTACAGGGGCAAGTGAATCTACTACTCTAGGGTTATACTTTGGGGGGTTATACTTTGAAGCTAATTGCCTGTTGAAACCCTAGCTTCACGAGTTCCCCGCCTTGGTTCCGCCGCACATATCCTTCCTTCCGCTGCGCGAGTGACCGTTGAAATTACCCTGCCGCTTTCGAAGCTGTTGTAAATCTACAGTTGGTTGGCTAGCCAACCCGCTTAGCTGGGGAATAGCTTTTTTATGGACGGTTTCGTTCGCCTGGGGACAATCTCTTGAAGTATCCCCGACCGAAGTTGTATTACGGCAGCCAGAGTCAACTCAACAATTGCTTGCCGTCTCCAAATCCAGCGATGACCGCACGATTGATGCGACCCGAACGGTCACATATCGAAGCCTAAAGCCGGAAATCGCTACCGTGGACGAAGTGGGGCTTATTCGTCCAATACGCGATGGACAAACAGTCATCGAAGTCAAACTAGATGAGCGAATTGTTCACGTCGCGGTGCGCAATGAACAGATCGATCAACCGCGACCGATTTCGTTCTCTCAAGAGATCATTCCGCTGCTAACCAAATCTGGGTGCAACGTGGGCGGTTGTCATGGCAAAGCAGAAGGACAAAACGGATTCAAGCTCAGCGTCTTTGGATTCGATCCGCAAGCAGACCATGAAGCCATCGCTCTCAACAGTCGTTCGCGAAGGGTCTCGCTGGCCAACCCAGAACAAAGTTTGCTGTTACGCAAAGCAACGGCCAGCGTCCCTCATGGCGGCGGCCAATCACTGGATCCGATTAGTTTGCGTTACCAGCGTTTACTGCGCTGGATCGCCGAAGGAGCCTCCTTCAATGGTGCGGATGTTTCAGAGATTGTACGGATCGAAGTGGAACCGCGCGAGGCAATTTTACTGGCGAATCAATCCCAACAATTGCGTGTCTGGGCAATCGATAGCGAGGGTAATCGAAAATGTGTTACGACCGAGGCCGAGTACGAATCGAATGCCCCTGCGTTGGTAGGCGTCGATGGTCGAGCGTTGATGCAGACGAGTGACCTGCCAGGCGAAGCGGCAGTTTTGGCAAAGTACTTAGGACATGTGGCGATCTGCCGAATCACTTCGCCACGACCTGATGTCCAATTTGCTCGGCCTGTCGAAAACAATTTTATCGATCGCTTGGCATGGGACCAACTTCAGCGTCTAGGCATTGAACCTAGCCCCGTCTGTGACGACGCAACTTTTCTGCGCCGCGCATTTTTGGATGTGATTGGAACACTCCCCACCGCCAAGGAAACCCGTGAATTTCTGAACGACACAATGGCCAATAAACGCTTGTTGCTCGTCGATCAACTGTTGGAACGGGACGAGTACGCCGATTACTGGACGATGCGGTTTAGCGATCTGTTGCGCGTCGACCAAACGAAAATTAATCCTTCCGGCGCAGTAGCGATCACGCGTTGGCTTCGTCGTCAGTTCAGCGAAAACCAACCCTACGATGCAATGGTGCGCGAGCTGCTATTAGCGAAAGGGAATCTGACCGCCGAAGGTCCTGCTGCATATTTCAAGGCGCTCGACACCCCCGAATTACTGGCTCAAAGTGTTTGCCAAACTTTTTTGGGAATCCGAATTGAGTGCGCTCAGTGCCACCACCACCCGTCAGATCGGTGGAGCCAAGACGATTACTTTGCAGTTGCCGGGTTGTTCAGCTGCGTCGCTCGAAAAAAACTTCCCGATGGAGGTGACGCGATTGTGTTATCCGCTGGGAAGGACTTTAAGCATCCGAGATCTGGACAGGTAGTACCGGCTCGAACATTGTTGACGCAGGCCAGTGAATTCGCACCTTATGAAGATCGCCGAGTCCGCTTGGTGCAGTGGATGACCGATCCGTCGAATCCATTCTTCGCTAAGATGATTTCCAACCGATTATGGTCACACTATATCGGTCGCGGCCTAGTGGAGCAGATCGATGACTTGCGGACTACCAATCCACCCACGAATGAACCACTGCTAGATGCTTTGGCAGAACATTTGCGAGCTCTTAACTACGACTTGAAAGCGTTCACCCGAGTGTTACTCGCTTCGAATGCGTACCAATTGAGCTCCGTACCGACGTCAAGCAACATTGCTGACGCCCAGAACTTTTCCCACGCGTCCTTCAAGGCGCTACCAGCCGAAGTACTACTTGATGCGATTTGCCAAGCGACGGGAGTGCCCGAAAATTACGCGGGTTGGCCAGCGGGAGTTCGAGCGATCCAGATTTGGGATAACAAGCTACCCCACTACTTCCTGCGTATCTTCGGCCGACCTGTTCGCGCAAGCGTTTGTGAGTGTGAACGGGGCAATGAGCCAAGTATTGCTCAAGCATTGCACTTGATAAACTCTCCAGAGATTATGGCCAAACTGCGATCCCCCACAGGCTTGGCTGCAACACTGGCCAGGGAGTGTAGGAACTTAACGACTGACACGAGTTTAACAGCCAGTGCCAATCTCCCGTTAAATAACTTGACATCGGAAACCTTTAAGAAAACCGTAGACGAACTGTTTCTAAGCGTTCTTTCGCGATACCCGCGTGCAGAAGAACAAGTAAGTGCATCTGTAACGATGTCCAGTACAGCCGATCACAGAGAAGCCTGCGAAGATATCTTGTGGGCACTGCTGAACAGCAAAGAATTCTTATACAACCATTAAACGGCATGAGAGCTTCTGAGGCACCCTATGTTGCAAAACGATCGCAATCGCCTGACAAGACGCCAAAGTTTGCGCATCGGCTCAGTTGGTCTAATTAGTGGACTAACGCTGCCTCGTTTGCTGGAACTACAAGCGACTGCAAGTACCGGCAAGCCAGCAACGGCCAAGAGTGTCATCTTTCTGTTTTTGGAAGGCGGCCCGAGCACCATCGATATGTGGGATTTGAAACCGGAAGCGCCGGTGGAAATCCGTGGACCTTATAAACCGATATCGACTAATATTCCGGGCACGTTCGTAGGCGAACATTGTCCATTGACAGCGCAGATTTGTGACAAGTTCACCATGCTGCGTTCGCACAGTCATAAAGATAATGGCCACAACACAGGCTACCATTATTGCATGACCGGATATAAAGCCGCCTTTGCAGACGGCCAGGCAGGCGGGGTTCCCAACAATCTGCTGTATCCATCACTAGGTTCGATCGTAGCCAGGGAACTTGGGCCTCGCGGTAACTTGCCCGTCTATGTCAACCTGCCCGATCCCATGGAAGCGGGAGGCCCTGGTTTCTATGGCCCCGAATACGCTCCGTTCGTGTTGGAGACCGATCCAGTCCAACCTGATTTCGAAGTCCGCGATCTCGGGTTGCCCGCTGGTGTTACCGAGGAACGACTTGACCGCCGCCGTCAACTACTCTCGGTCATCGAACAAACACACAGCCAGAGTCAGCAGAATCGACCCCAGGTCATGTCGACCTATTACGAGAAAGCGTACAAGATGATCACGGCTCCTGAGGCTCGAAGGGCTTTCGATATCACCCAGGAAAGCGACAAGACGAGAGAACGTTACGGCTATTCATCGCTCGGCCAGTGTGCTTTGTTAGCTCGACGATTGGTCGAAGCGGGCTCACGTTTTGTAGGCATCGACAATGGTTCTTGGGATACGCACTTTTCTCAGTTCCCCAGTCTAAAAGAAGACTTAATCCCATCTGCAGACCGAGCCTTCAGCGCTTTAGTGACGGACTTGCACGAGCGTGGACTGCTCGATTCAACTCTCGTCGTGATGATGGGTGAGATGGGGCGGACACCGCAGATCAACAACCGCGCAGGACGCGATCACTGGTCCATGGCTCAAACAGTCCTTTGGGCAGGGGGTGGCGTGCCTAGTGGCCAAGTCATCGGCGCAACCGATAAACATTGTGCTTACCCAACAACTGAGCCCTATGGAGTTGAGGATGTCATTTGCACAATTTTTCATTTGATGGGCGTCGACACAAACAAAACCTACTACACTCCGCTGGGGCGTCCGGTGCCGATCGTTAATGGCGGTCGCATCATCCCCGGGCTAGTTTAGCTGTCGAACTTTGAAGTAGCCCAAGCCGTCAAGGCTTTCGGGGCGTTGGCAATTTGCGAATGGATAGTTGTCATTGAAATGGTTTAGTCTAATCAGCCGGAACGCGTT
>JANNNN010000175.1:0-5505 GCA_031398555.1 Planctomycetia bacterium
CGGAGCGCCGATGTCTGGGAATATCGCCCTCGCTCCCACAAGACCGAGCACCATGGCCGCGCACGGGTCGTTTACATCGGCCCAGAGGCACAGGCCAGAGTCCGAGCAAATCCAACTCGCGAAGTGGCAGTCCGAGCAGCGTTGGTCGCCCAACCAACTGCGCCACGCGGCGGCAACTGAAATACGCAAGAAATTCGGATTGGAAGCGACTCAAGTAATTCTCGGGCATGCTGCCGCAGATGTTACACAGGTGTATGCCGAGAGGGATGCGGACAAGGCTCGTGAAGTGGTTCGGAGGATGGGATAGTTCGAAATTAGAGAACAGCCTGTGAGCACGCGCCGTTCGGCGGCCAGCTAACTGCAATAGGATTGGCGGATCTTTGCCACTAGGAATGAATTTCTGAACCGATTTATATTCTATGTCGATCACAGGTCTCACCGCTTCCAACATCCCCTATCATGCACCAGAATGCAGGGGACGCGATCATGAAGTGCAACTATTAAGTAATCCGGAATCGTCTCCACAGCGCTGATATTAGCAGCATAATGCCGATTAGGTAAAGCACGAAAACCATTGCGAACGCTTGGAGGTTGAGCGATTCTCCGCGAGTGTTCGCCACGAAGGTGAGGTGGTTGACCGCCATCATAAACAGTGACGTCGTAATCGCCACCACTACCAAAAAGTGCTGCACAAATGCGAGAGAGAGTTTGCGGCGCTCCGACGCAAACCAGTATTCTCGATTCGGAATGTTAATGAGCGATGCTGGCATAACCCTGGTGAGCCGACCGACGCCAACCAGCAGCGATAGTAGGCACAACTGCACTCCCAGCATAAGCAGTGTTGCGTTGGTCCTGTGCATCCAAGAATCTGGCTGACCATTGATATCGAAGTGCGTTGCGACTCGGTCTGGCAATAGAGTCCAGTACCAAAAGTTCTGGCCAACCGCAGCGAGGCTCAGAACTACTAATGCGATTATCGGATACAGGCGAAATTGAATTGCGAGCATTTCGAAATGCGTCCTCAGCGATGGAGGCAAATCCAACCAGCTTCCGAAACAATCCATTCTACCAAATGACGGTTTCAGACCTGCGTATACATAGCAGAATGTTGTAAATCTCGCATACATCCGGTAATGGCTGGGTACCCGCTTAAAGCGGATCGCGGCACAGTGATGTTGAAACGGGATCTGTAAGTAGTTAGTCTGTCAAATAGTTGCTTGGTAGCGGGGCGTTCCTAAGCAACACAACTAACGAAAAAAGAGTCTCAGCTTCGTCGTCTTCGAACGGATTCGTGAATATATGTCAGCCCGTAGCTCGCTTGGCTCAGCAATTATTTCTCTGCTATTCGTGATGGCAGCCCATGGTCATTTGCAAGCACAGATTTTGCAGGTGCCGGGCAGTCCAATTTCTTCCGAATCCGGGGTCGTTAACGAAGCGGCTGTCGTTCTGCAAGAGCTCACGGCTGGAAGCGTCGAGCGCATTCCAGAACGACTGCTGGCCGAATCGTATGCCATCGCAATCGCTCCCCATTACATGCGAGGTGCGTTTGTGGTTGGCGTCAGTGGCGGGCGTGGCGTCGTCGTGACCCGAGATGCGAATGGAAGGTGGTTGGCACCCGAGTTTATCACCATCGGTGGAGGTAGCCTGGGTTGGCAAATCGGTTTACAAGCCACCGATCTCGTCCTCGTTTTTCGCACTCCACAAAGTCTTGACAATTTACGCCAAGGCAAGGTAACTTTAGGGGCTGATGCATCGGTCGCAGCTGGACCGTTGGGACGATACGCGAGTGCCTCTACCGATGTTCGGATGCAGGCGGAAATCTTGACTTATTCTCGAAGCCGAGGTTTATTTGCTGGAGTTTCGCTGAGCGGTGCAGTACTCCAATCGGACATGCTCGCCACGCGAAACTATTATCAAATGAGACCAGGTGAACCTGGTGTGGTACCGCCGTCGGCTGATGCCCTTGTCAACGCACTCGCTCGTTTTACTGCGGTTTCTGCGCCGCCTGCGAGTGGCCAAGCGCTAGCCTCGGACTTACCCGCGGGGCCTCCTTTGGGCCAGGGTGGTCCTGTTTCTGTTACCGTAGATCCGCGGGCGAAACAGCTAGCGCAAACCGTCTCGGCCCTGCAAGCAAAAGTCGATGTCCAGTGGAAGCAGTACTTGGATTTGCCGACCAACTGGTTTAGGGGGCAACCCATCACCTCTGACGATGTGCATGATGTTTTAATTCGATACGAGCGAGTTGAGACAAATCCTCAGTTTTCAGCACTGCGTTCGCAGCCAGAATTTCAAGCCGCTCTAAGAGCACTCCGCGACTTGGCGAACCAAGTACCCCGTTCTTCGGCACCGTTGGTTTTGCCCGCACCGCCAATCTCGGGTCAATAACTAATTCTGCCCTAGCTTTGGCTGCGAACGAGCTCTGCGATGGCGGCTTCGGAGAGCTGTTTTTTCGCAGCGTTTCAACTTGAAGCTTCCGATGGTTTTTCGGGCTCGCTTGTCGGGTAGGAATTAACTCAGTTCGCTAAGAATCGCAAAGTGGATAGGACGCCATCGGTGGACCAACCTATGAAAAGTAGTGTCACGAATCAACGTCGCCCCTGTTGATCTTGGTCGGGCGTCCCCAGCTTCCGAATCAGTTGAACAACTTTGTCCTGACCAGCGTCACGAGCGTAACTCAATGCCGTGTTCCCAGTGGCATCGACCAGGTGTGGATTTGCACCTGACTGACACAGGAATTCTACAACGTCCCAGTGCTCTTCCATGGCAGCATAGTTGATAGGCGAAAAACCATCCTTTTCGACGTAGTCGAGATAAGCTCCGTTTAGAACATAAAGCCGTACAGCAAGCAGATTACCCTGATAAGCCGCTTCTTGCATGGGCGACGGTGAGTAACCTTGTTTGCCTACCCCCACGTCTGCACCCAACCAAATAAGCCAAGCGAAAGTCTGTGAGTCACCAGCACAGGCAGCTTGCCATAATCGTTGCTCCAAAGTCGGGCCATTCCAAATCTGAAATCCGACAATCGCCATGGCCGCCAACGTTGTCAGAACTACCAACGACTTCAATGAGAACTTCCAATGAAATGCTTTACTCCCGCGTTTAGTTATCATATTAGTGGTCGAGCTTACGATTGTGTTTTGGGACTTGGGCTTGACCAGGACAATCCCAAAGCCCAGCATCCTGAAACGTGGCGTGGGCAGAACCTGCTTGGGTTTGCATTGATGGATGTTCGCGATGCACTGAAGAACCGTTCAGAACCTTAGATCACCGGTACTTTTGGGTTCTGTTAATAGCTTTTCTACCACAATACGCTGGCTGCCTATCACTTCACCATCGCATAACAGTTCAAGCGCAAGTACATCTTCAACTTTTGGTACCGTCGGAAACGCAAGCGTGAACTGAACAGTTTTCAATGGATCGTCAGAAGCCATCTGAAACGAATATGCAGCAATCACCGCATCGTCTTTTAGGCTTAGATAGCGCAACTGAACATTAAATCTGCCATTGAACTCGGTAAGATTGACGTACACGTGAGGCGCACCAGCGCGTTGCATGTCCAACGGAATGTCGCCCGGCGCGTGCTTAGGTACAGGGGGTGGGTTAGGGTTGAAAAGATAAGTGTTGATGATTCCCGAAACGATGTACTTGCCGGTAAATTCGTCCTTGTACACGTGATCGGCTAGCAGGAGGGCTTGGACTTTCGGTTTCATGCTTCTAAACTCAAAACAGCTTACGGACTAACTCAGGCACAATCGCGTATTCGAATTGGAGGCACGCGATCATTATACGTCGCTTGTGCGTATGATATCCTACCTAAGAAGGTTAACTTTGTTCTAAGCACGATTCCGGATTGCCAAATAGTTGCACTTCATGATCGCGTCGCCTACATTCTGGTGGATGATTGGGGGGTATTTGAAGCGGTGAGACCTGTGAGCAGCATAGAATACAAATCGATTCAGCCATTCATCCCTAGTGGCAAAGATTATCCTCTCGCGCGAAGATTTTTCACTGAACTAGGTTTTGTAGAACAGTGGGAGAACAACGGCGTCGCAGGTTTTGCGTGCGGTGATTGCCGGTTCCTACTTCAGCGATACGACGACGAAGAGTTTGCCAGTAACCTCATGATGAAGCTCGTCGTGCCTAACCTGGACGCCTGGTGGATCTTGATTCAGGCCAAGTCCATTGAAACCAACTTCCCTGGCGTCAGAGTAAAACCGCCGACCAATTTTCCGTGGGGACGAGAAGTCAACTTCATCGATCCAGCTGGCGTTTGTTGGCATGTGATAGAGCAATAAACCATGCTTGACCTCCTCACAATTATTAAACGCACTTCGCGCCCCTGTTAACTCGCCTAACAGTTTCTTTCTCCGCGGGAAAACTAACCCGCCGGTTAACACAAAGCGCGAGACAGAGAGGTTCCTCGGGTTAACGCCTCGCGCTCGCACAACTTTTGTGTGAACCAATACTGCAGCATTACCTTGGAAAACCGCATCTCAATTCAAAACTGTCGCGAGTTTTCGAAGAGGGTCTCGTTCAGGTATAAAAGGTCACTGTTATTTGTTGTGCTCGCGGTGTCCGCAATTAATTTGACTCTCGTTCAACTTTTGTGATAAGTTATCATCTCGTTCATGACAACTTACCTCGATCGATTACGTGAATCGGTGACAGAGAGGTTGACTCCCGCAATCGCCTGTCGGTGACGGGAGAGAAACAAAAGAACAAATTAGAGGAACAACGCGATGAAAACGAGAAACAACGCAACATTCAAGGTTCTTAGGCTTCTGCTAGCGGTAGTCACGGTGATGGCGGCGGTTCATCAGGCGCAGGCCGGCGACCAGGTGCCCTTCCGAGGAAGAGCAGACGGGGCAGTTGCAAGTGCTTCGCCCGTTCCCGCAGGTGTCATTTTGACGGTGCGCGCGAATGGATATGCGACTCACCTCGGACAATTCTCCAGGGAGGAAGTGGTGCTGTTCAACCCGAGCACCGGCACCCTCACGGGGAATATGGTCTTTACTGCCGCCAACGGCGATCAACTCTTCGGCATTGTGGCGGGTGGGTTTATCTCGCCCACTACGGCCACGGGCGCATACACCTTTAACGGAGGCACAGGACGCTTCGCAAATGCATCCGGCAGGGCTGATTTTGTTCTTTCGACGCCCAATGGAGTAAACTTCCGCGTCGAATTCGAGGGGACTCTTTCATCCGTCGGCTCCAATAAGAAGTAGAGACCCCGCCGCCTAACAAAGGGCATCTCCCCTTGATTGCCGGCTTAGATGAGCCGACAGTGGGATTCACGGATTGGTTGGCAAAATATGTCACCCAAGAATTTTCTCTCACTGGCGTGAATTAGGCAAACGGACAATAAAAAAAATACCAGCGAACCCACTAGTATTGATATCAATGGCTGTAGCAGCGGCGAAGTCGTCTTGCAAGTGTCCAAGAGCTGTCCGCCGCTGCTACAGCCGTTGATTTCAATACTTTGCACGGTTGTGCGTGTTCTGTTCG
>JANNNN010000530.1:0-5219 GCA_031398555.1 Planctomycetia bacterium
ATTCCTTGCGGCTTCCGACCGCCGACACCTAACCACGCGGCTGGGTTGAACTCCATCCTGGAGTTCGTGACTTGTATCAAACCCTTGCCTAACGCGTCCCTATAGCTTAGCACCACTGACTAGTCAGTGGAAAGCTGGCAATTACAAACTTCTTCCAATACAGGCGCTACGTTCGAAGTTGCCCATGAGTTCCGTTTGTTGCCCCAGTTCGCGATCGGCTCTGAAAACTAGATGCAAAAGCGGGGCCATTAGTTCGGCACAAGGGGGCGCTACTGTAAAAAATGGCATAAACCAAGCAAAAACGGGGTGAGATCTTTTTTCCTGGAACGCTTGCTACCCTCAAAGCACTCATCCAGTTTGTAAGAATGTCCAAGTCGACTGCAGTTTTGACACGCGATTCTCAAAGTGAGATTGCTAGCGTTTGCAGGCGAAGTAGCTGTAACCTGCCATCTTTTCTGCTTGGCACGCTTGACAATTGCCGACAAAGAAAGAGTATCCCGAAAAGTCGCTTGTCCTGCTTGTTGTCCTGGAGCTATCGAATGCAAAACGAACCTGCGTTCAACGTCACTGTAAACCACAAGTTAAACCGCCGACAAATTCTAACTTGGACCGGTGCTACTCTCGGAGCAGTCGCTGCCTCCCAAATCGTTGTAACGGCGGAGGGGCAACCTCCAGCAAAACCTATCGCTCGTAATCGCACCTTGGTCCGCCCAACGGAGATTACGGAACTCAAGACCCGGAACAAAATGGTCTTGGAATTGGAAGGCAAGTTGCTCGTCAATGAACCTGACGCGAAAAGCAAACAAAAGAATCGAGACGCGGCAGTCAAAGCCAAGTCGACGGTAGACTACTACGAACTCGCTGCCTACGACAACCAGAACAAAGTTGTATCGGCAGCCAGGGATTTCCTTCAAGCCGAAGCGGAGCACTGGGTTGCTGGCAACACGTCAACGAGCAAGCTTCGCGACGCATGCAAACAAACGGTAGTGATCAATCACGGAAATCAGTGGCAACAATTCTGCCAGGCTGAACCAATGTTAATCACAGAGATTGAATTACTGCTAGCGCCGATCAATACAAACGTTATCGAATTGTTACTGCCCGAGTCGCCCGCCAAAGCAAGCCAGCCGTGGACGGTTTCGAAGGAAGCTGCGCGGGAATTATTCAATCTGGAGGCCGTTCACGATTGCAGTTTGGTAGCCAGTATCAGCAAAGTTGAAGAGGGTGTTGCCTCCATCGACTTAAACGGCACCATCCAAGCTACCGCCAACAGCGTCGCGACCGAGCTGAAAATCAAAGGCAACTTCCAGGCCAAACTCGCAAGTGAATGCGCGATCGTTTCTTGGGTCGGCTTGGCGATTCAAGAAAAACGTGCGATCAGCCAATCGGAACCAGGCTTTGACATCGTCGCGCGTATCCGCCTGATCCGTGAGGAACAGCCGCATGAATGGACTTTGGATCGCGAGAAACTGCTTGAACTTAGCGCCGCCAATCACGAATCGCAGTTGACCATCAAGTTCGGTTCGGCGATGGGAAGATACGCGTTTCTTGCGGATCGCCAATGGAAAACGTACATTGACACCGGTGAAGAAGCTATTTTCCGACTGATCAAAAACAATTCGATCGTTGCTCAGTGCAATGTAACTCGGTTGCCAAAACTGGACGCGGGTAAACAATTAACGCTTGCCGCTCTTCAGCAAGAAATTCGTCAGTCGCTGAAGAACAATGCACCGACTATCGTCGAAGCGTCGGAGCGAATGACTTCGAATAAGCTCAAACTGATGCGGGTTCTAGTAACCGGCCAATCTGAGGACGTTCCTATTCAGTGGGTTTACGCTCATTTGTCCAACGACACTGGTCAACGATTGTCGCTCGTATTCACAATGGGCGCAAATCTCGCAGAAGTTTTTGCCGGTGCTGACGAACAGATTTGCGGTACGCTCGAGCTCTATCCTGAACCGACTCCCAAGGCTGATACAGATAAACCTGAAGAGGCACCAAAGCTTAGCAATGCCGCTAAACCCGGGTCTAAGCGGTAGAGTTTAGCTTTCGAGGATTTAGCGGGACGTTCCTGCCGGGAGCGTCCGTTCGCGGCGGACGCTAAGCGGGTCGCACTCCAGCCCAAACACCACTTGTTTGAATTGTTAGAGTGCCACGATCGATCTTCTCCAATTGCGGTGGCCCCAATTGCAAACAACTGCACACTAACGACAATCATGCTATGCAGCCGCACTGAATCGGCTCATTGTGCAGCTTGACTGAGATCGGCGGACTCAAGAAACGCGTAACTTCCATGCATGATCCGAATGAACCCCACGAACGTCCGTGGCTTTCGCCGCGCGTGATGTCGCTATGCTTGCTGGGATTGGTGCTTGCCCAGGCAGCGCAGTTGTTTCTCTATCGCAGCCGCGCGGCCCGCAATTCGACTCCTGTCGTGACGCCACGTGGCGACCTGGCTGAAGATGAAAAGTCCACCATCGAGCTGTTCTCCAAAGTCTCGCCGATGGTTGTGCATATCACGACCAATACCTTCGCGCGAAGTCGATTTAATCGCAACGTGCAAGAAGTCCCTAGTGGAACAGGTTCTGGATTTATCTGGGACGAACTAGGTCATGTCGTCACGAACTATCACGTCATCAAGGACGCCGACACCACCACCGTTTCGCTCGCCGATCGATCTTCGTGGACAGCGCAAGTGGTGGGCGTTGCACCCGATAAAGATATTGCTGTACTAAAGATCGATGCGTCGGTAGACCAACTGAAATCGGTCACCATCGGGACCTCAGCCGACATTCAAGTTGGCCAGAAATCGTTTGCAATCGGCAACCCATTCGGTTTAGACCAAACATTGACCACCGGCGTTATCAGTGCCTTGGGCCGCGAAATCGACTCCGTCACCGGCCGCAAAATCTCCGATGTGATTCAAACCGATGCCGCTATCAATCCCGGAAATAGTGGTGGCCCGCTTCTGGATAGCGCGGGTCGTTTGATCGGTATCACTACTGCAATTTACAGTCCGTCGGGGGCCTATGCGGGGATTGGTTTTGCAATTCCAGTTGATATTGTCCGCCGTTATGTTCCCGAGTTGATTCAATACGGTCGATTGATTCAGCCCACGCTCGGCATCACCATCGCCCGCGGAGACCAATTCAAGGTTGGCGGCGTATTGGTGATAAGTGTTGAACCCAATAGTTCAGCCGAAGAAGCGGGTTTGCGTCCAACCAGGCAAGATCGATACGGACGCTTGATCATGGGCGACATCATCTCCGCAGTAAACAAGCAGAAGGTTCAAACCCCTGACGACCTTCTGTCGCTTCTTGAGAAGCATAAAATCGGTGAGTATGTTACTTTGACGGTACTTCGTGGCGAAAGTCAAGCCGACCTGCAAGTCCGACTCGTCGAACGGCAGTGACATTTGCTATGCCAGAACTTTCGCCAGCGAATCGATACAAGCCGCTTGATATTGTCGCCAGATAACTCCGCCAGTCAGCGGGATGGCTTGATTGACTTCGATTTCGATTCCTGCATAAGTTCCCTTAGGTAAAAGTTTACGCAGAGTCGTTGTGAGTCCGTCAGTGTTACCGCGATACGGATAGTTTAGTCGCACTCGCGGGTGGGGCCTCGAAGCACGGAGCGCCTCTCGCCACTGATGGCTCAACTCCGATTCCCAACTGCTGGCTGGATCGTAGAGCAAGCTGACATCAGCATTGCGAACCTCGTCATTCAACTGCGGCGTAAAGCTATGTACGCCGACATGCAACACGCGGTGCCCCGATCCGACAGCCTTTTTCACGAAATCGATGACCCGTTGCCGATGCGGGCTATGATAAGTGGCCAGTATCGATTGTTTCTCAACCGTCGGCAGGTCTCGCGTAATTTCTGAAAACACACTGCGATGATTGGGGCTGCGATTCAGGTCAGCCAGCAATCGTGTTACCGTGGCAAGATGCAATTCGCAGTCGAGCTCTTTTTGCCAACGCTCTGCCAACTGTTTCGTCCCCGGATCCCATCCGCGATGCGTCTGAAGCAGCTCGCGATGTGGCGTGAATAACGGTCGATACTCGACTGGGATGATATTGCCCCCATGCTCGCAGCTCAGCAGTACCGTCAACGGACGAAGTGTCATGCAACAACCAAGCTCGGATAAATTTATGTGGCTGGTTTCTTAGGAAACCGGATTTGGGAATGTATATTTCGACTTCGTCCGGTTTCTGACGAAAGCAGCTACGAGAAGCGTGAGCCCGCTGGCGGGATGGCGATGCTATCGCGTATGCTGCGTCGAGTCCGTTTTAATTTAGCTCATTTAAAAAATGATGAAACCCAACCTGGATAACTCAATACCCATGCGTCCCACACCGTCACCGCTGCGGCGAGCCATCTTACGCGGTTGTGCGATTATTGCACCACCACTGATCACCCTGCTGCTGCTGATCTGGCTTGCCACCGCGGTAGAGGACTATGTGCTGCGGCCGCTCGAGAAAGCTGGACGCACGATGCTCGTCTGGGCCGCACAGGATATCCTGGAAGCACCGCCCGAAGGTGCCCAATTGGTCGCAGACGATAATCCTGCCCTTGGTTTCAAGTACGCAGGCAAAAACTATGTTCAACCACCCTCGCATCGCCGGTTCATTCCCGAATCGGTACTGGTGTACGTCAACGACAATATTGACTATCTCCCGAGTGATATGCAGGAACCAAAGACTTCCATCGCCTATTATCACGCGTACGTCAGAATGGTATTCATGCCGCGATGGATCACTTTTCCGTTGCTGCTGCTTGTTTTGTTCAGCACTCTGTTTTTTGTTGGACGCTTTCTTGCCGCGGGTGTCGGGCGTATGTTCGTAAACCTGTTCGAACGGGCAATCACATCGTTGCCAGTCGTTCGCAATCTCTATTCGTCGGTAAAGCAAATGACCGACTTTGTGCTTACCGAACGTGACATCGGCTTCACTCGCGTGGTGGCTGTCGAGTATCCACGGCCAGGTATTTGGGTGCTGGCGTTTGTCACCAGCGAGTCCATGCCGACATTGGAACGAGCTACCGGTGAAGAAATCTCGGCACTTTTCCTACCTACTTCGCCAATGCCGATGGCTGGCTTTAGTGTCAACTGCCGCAAGCGCGACTTGATCGATCTCGATATGACGATCGATCAAGCGGTTCAGTACATTGTCAGTTGCGGAGTTGTCTGTCCGCCACCGGTGACTTTGCAATCCAATGGC
>JANNNN010000533.1:0-2271 GCA_031398555.1 Planctomycetia bacterium
ATAATAGCACCGACACGATCAGCAAGATGCCAATTACGATCGATCGCAATTCATCGATGCGCCAATAGCGACTAACGAACAGTCGCGTTTCATGAATCAGTAGCAAACCCAGCACTGAACCAACGATGTTTCCGCGACCACCGAAAATGCTCGTGCCACCAACAACGACGGCGGTGATCGCGTCCAGCTCCAGTCCCTTGCCCACGTCAGCGCGTGCGGTATCGAAGCGGGCAACGTAAATAATCGTCGAGAGGCCTGCCAGGAAGCCCGACAGAGCGTAGAGCCAAAACTTGCACCGGTCGACCGCGACACCCGCAAAGCGAGCCGCCGTTTCGTTGTGACCAATCGCGTAAATAAAGCGACCGTGCGAAGTCTTGGCAAGGAATACGCTGATCCCAATTGCCAGTGCAGCGAATAAATACGCAGCATAAGGAATACCGCCGAAAGTGCCTCGGGCAACTTGCCCAAACGCTGCACCAAATTTCGAATAGGCTGCACCTTGGCTGATCCCTTCGGCAATACCACGAAAGGCTGCGAAGGTCGCCAGCGTAATGATCAGCGGATGCAATTGAAATTTTGAAATCAACGCTCCGTTCAAGGATCCACAGAGGAACCCAGTGACCAGGCTGGCTGTGCAAGCCAACGCAACGCTATGAGTCGCTGAAAAACAAATGCCGAATACCACAGCGCACAACCCCATCGTCGAACCCACTGACAAATCGATTCCGCCCGTGATCACAATCAGAGTCATGCCAAGTGTGACAATTGCCAGTTCCCACAATTGCCGCGAAAGTGTCAGTTGGCTTTCAAGCTTTAAAAAAGTAGGCATTAACCAGCCGGCAACGATCAGCAGTCCGAGTAACATCACAGCGATCGCTGCCTCATGCCACCAACGAAAACGCGAAAAGACCTGCCAATTAATCATGCTCGAAGTTCCCGTTTGGCTCGCCGGGCTATTAAGCTGTCGCTGATGATCGCCATCATAATAAACAGTCCTTGGATGGCTTTGGTCCACTTCTCGCCCGCTTCACCGATATCGAGAAATGTCAGTACGGGTCGAATCATTGTCATCAAGACCACCGCCAAGATGACGCCGACCAGCCGACCGCGACCGCCCGATATAGACACTCCGCCTACCACAACACATGTGACAACTAACAATTCAAAATCGGAACCGATGCCTGACTCGATTTTTGGCAGTCGTGGAACATCGACGACTGTTGCGAGTCCTGTCAAAAATCCGGTATACGTGAATGCGAACAGTTTCAATTTTCGCTCGGACAGACCGGTCAGACGAGCGGAATGCCGACTGCTCCCGAGCGCGTAGAGCCTTCGTCCTAGCGGCGTCCAAGTAATGAGGATCGCCGTCATTGCGATAACGATCGCCGCCGTCCAAACGCCAAGCGGCAATCCTAACAGGCCTTTCTTTGCAAGCGATGTCAGTCCACTTGGCAGGCCATCAATGTTCGTTCCACCCATCATCAAGATGGTGAATCCACGCAGCGCCGTCAGCAAGCCCAGCGTGACGATGATCGATGGAACGCGCCCCACCGTTACCAGTAGCCCCGTTAGCGAACCCATCAGAAGACCTGTCAACAGAGTCACCGGAACGCCAACTGCCACACCAAGATTCCAATGACGCTCAGAAATCATCACGCCCATGATCGCCGCCAACATAGCCATTAGTGAACCTACTGAAATATCGATTTCACCAGTTAAAATCACCAGCATCACACCGCAGGCAACGATCGCGGTGGGAGCACTACGGACCAAAATATCGTTCAAGTTTCCAGCCGTGAGAAACGCACTATCGATTGAACCGACTGCAGCCGTGATCGCCACGATGAGAATCGCAAGCCCGACTTCGCGTTGCCTCAACAACCACTGGCCAGCAAGTTTAAGCCAATTCATAGGTCGGCATCCTTTACAGCATCAGGCAAAGCCAGAGAAAGCACTTCTGCCTGAGTTGCCGATGCGCACGACAATTCACCGACGATTCGCCCATCTCGAACCACTAGCAGCCTATCACAAAGCGATAGTAATTCTTGCATCTCGGAAGAGATCACCAGAGTTGCCATTCCTTTCGCTGCAAGATCACGAACAATTCTGTGCACCTGAGCCTTGGCACCGACATCCACACCACGTGTCGGCTCGTCGAGAATCAAAACCTTCGGCTGATGGGCGAGCCACTTCCCGATCACAATCTTCTGTTGGTTGCCACCGGAAAGCGTCGCGGCCGCAACGTCAGGCGATGCCGCTTTGATCGCTAGC
>JANNNN010000613.1:0-3993 GCA_031398555.1 Planctomycetia bacterium
ACAGATCTTGCCAGGTGGCACTGGTTTTCAATGTGATGTTGGTATGACCGGCCCGTTTGACAGCATCCTCGGCCGCAAGATCTCCGCCGTGATGGAGGCAACCCTTCACGGCATACCCATCCCGTTTCAAGTTGCAGTCGGCGACGTGCGTCTAAATGCGACATGGTGCGACGTCAACATTGCCACCGGTGGCTGCGACGCTATAGGACGCATCAACGTGCATGAAGATCGCATTCAAGCGTTCAATGAGCAAGAACGAGCGGCTCGCAAAATTCTATAAAGCCTGGACGCTAAGCAAGTTGGCTCTTCCGGATTTTGAGTAATTCACTTAACTGCATCGTTTCCCTTGAAACTGCGCCTGACTGTTTATTAAATCGTTTAACCGGTAGCCAGCGGAGAATGCTGACTTAATTGCATTGCTGGTCCACTAAAGAAAATTGGGGGTAAAGTAGAATGATTTTATCCGTGGGACCGCTATGCTATCCGTGGGAAAACGCATTTTCCTGGCCCACGGATGACAAAGTGGTCCCACGGATGAAATCACCCTGGCAGCATTTGCTACGGTCTACTGCGCTTCAGGCGGGATGGGTTGACCGTGAGGATCAACGTCGGGCGCATTGGTCTCTGCGTTCAATCGGTCGCGCAGTTGCTTGTCCGTAAAATGCTCAAAACGCTCGGCGCCTTGGTGAAGCTCGCGATCGGTCAGCCCAGCTTCCGAAGCCAAGTATTGCTCCCATAAGCGATGCGAGCGAACGATATTCTGAGCTTGCCGGCGGCCGTCGGTGGCCAATGACAATTGGCGATTCGATTCGACTACTAATTTTTGCCACTTGAGCCACGTTAAGACCAAACGGGCGCGAAGCGACGAGACGAGTAAGTTCCCGCGGATAGTCTGTGTGGCGACGGCAGTGTGACCTTGCAGTTCCGCCCGATATATGGCCGCCAACACATCTTCGCTCAGAATATTCAAGGCTACGCGAAGCGTGCGAAGGCCGCGCGATAAAATTCCTTTGCGAGGTCCAAACAGCGCTGCCAAAACCAACAGCATGCCAGCCACCACTGCAATCATCCCCGCTGTATTCGATTTACCAATTTCAGGCAGCACAATTGCCTCGGTCCGAAACCAATTGATGCATCCGATCACTGCCGACAGCAGACCACCGAACCAAGTCGGTACCGTTATCGCACTCAAGTGTCCTAAAACGGCGGACACCACACCGACTACTACGCTCAGCAAAATCATTACGGCCAAACGATCGGTCAGCAACCAAGCCGTTACTGGAGGCACAACGAACATGGCGACTACCAAAATATTCCCGACCGATTCGAACGATGCGACAGCTGTGATTGCTACGAACGCAGCAAGCGAATAATGAATGAGCCCCACTTTCACGCCTTGAGCGGCGGCCAACTGGGGATCAAAGGTGCTGACTTTTAGCGGCCGATACAGTCCAAACACAAACGCAGCATTCAGGACAAAGACAATTGCTAATGGAATGACAACTCGCGGCACGCTCCAACCGGCAACTTCAACGTGATCCAGGACCGATAACTCCAATGACCCGTATAGAACACAACTGGCGTCCAAATCAACTCGCTTGGCGGCATCCAGACTGATCAGTATCAAACCCAGAGCGAACAGGCCAGTGAAGACGATACCAATCGACGCTCCTTCATCGACGCGACCATACTGCCTGGCAAGTTCCGTAAGCAAGACGGTGAGTACCCCGACGGCAGCCGCGCCAACGAACATCACCAAACCTTGACGCTGGCCCGTAAAGATGAAGGCAGCCGCCAGACCTGGCAGCACTGCGTGACTGATCGCATCGCCCAGTAGGCTCATACGACGCAACACTAGAAAATTTCCTAATAGGGCTGCGGCGGCCGCGCAGAGCGCACCGATCACGATCATCCAGCCATCGATTTCCCAAGACCAATCATTCATAGTTTGCACATGAATTGTGGTTACTGATAAAACAAAGAAGCCGATCGACGACGACCGGCTTCTCGAAAGTTTAAATTGTCGTCCGTCCCGCCGCGTTGGCGGCAAGGCTATTTTGCAGCGAGCCTGTTTTGCAGCGAGCCCCTTCAGTCAGACTACTTTACAACGACTGCGTCCGCAAAGTTGGCTTTTTCGAGAGCGGCGATCGCTGCTTCGACGTTGAAATCGCCGGTCGTCTTCAGCTCAACAACTGGATTGTCGATTTCGGTTTCTTTGACTTGAGCAGCCAGTTGGACGCCTTCAACGCCAGGCTGAGAGGCCAGTGTTTCTTTGACTTTTGGCCAGCAGCTATATGGGCACATCATGGTTGGCACTTTGACGCTCTGGGTCGCCACAAAGCGAACGGTGTCAGCGCTCGGTGTTGATGCCGATTCTGGTTTAGGTTCTGTTGGCGCGGAAGCAGCAGGCGGTTCGGCTGCTGGAGCTGGTGTGGCCGCTGGCGGAGCAGTGGTTTCTACAGCCGCAGGCGCTTCTGGCTCGGCAGTGACCGCACTGGAACCGGATTCAACAGTTGGCGAAGGGATAGAAACGGATTTTGAGGAAGCATCAGAGCTTTTCTCAATTGTCTCTTTAGGTTGCTCGCAACCAACCATCGCAGCAAAAACCACCATCATACTTAGCGCGAACCGACGCATCACATTCTCCAATAAACTTGTTTCTTGTTTCAATCGCCTAAATGATCGCTTTGAACAAACTCCCTTTAAAGCGCCTATTACCCACTCAAGTGTAGGCAATTTTCAATACTTTTCAATGACCAACCGGTTTGGGGTCCCTTAAACTTGACAATCGGATCGCCAAACGGATCGCGGCGAATAAACTGCTGCAGCTTGCCGTCCCCTGCCATGCTATGTCGTAGGCGGTGCCATGGTCGACGCTAGTACGTACGACTTTTAGTCCCAAAGTAATATTTACAGCCGAATCGAAGGCTAGGGCTTTCACCGGAATATGCCCCTGATCATGGTACATACACACAAAACCGTCAGTAGTTCGACGTTTGGCGGGCAGGAAAGCAGTGTCCGGTGGGAGTGGCCCCTCCACCATCAATCCACGACGCCTAGCTTCCTCAATAGCGGGGGAAATGATCCGTTCTTCCTCACGGTCGCCAAACAATCCATGTTCGCCTGCATGCGGGTTTAAACCGCACACGACTAGTCGGGGATTTCGGCCGTGAATCACCGTCAAACTCTCCGCCGTCAGCTCAATCGTCTCTAGCACCCGTTCAACAGTGAGCAGTTTCGGGACTTCCGAATAACCCACATGGACCGTCACAAAGGTGCAAGTGATCTCAGGCGAGAACTGCATCATGCACCAGCGATCTGAAGCCGCCCGTTCAGCAAAGATCTCCGTGTGTCCGGGATAGTGGATGCCCGCGCTGTGTAACGCTTCCTTGTTAATCGGTGCCGTAGTTACTGCGGCCACTCTCCCAGCTAGGGCGGCATCAATGGCCGCTTCGATGTAATCAAAGCTCGCGCGTCCGCTGGCGGCCGATACTTCGCCAATCACTAGCCGCTGCGCATCGATGCATTGCAAGTCGATCACGCATGAATGGGACAGCGATTCAAATGAGTCTAGGGCGCCGAGCACCGTTATCGGGGCCGGCAAGCCCGTTGTTCGCGCGCAGCGCTCAAGAACTCCAGCGTCACCAAATACGACGAGTTGGCATTCTCCGTTTAGTTCGGCATCTGCGAGTGCGCGGAGGCAGATCTCTGGCCCGACGCCAGCAGGATCACCCATCGTTAACGCAATTCTTGGTTTAATCTTCTTCATTAGTCCATGTCATCATCAAAGGATACCACGCTATGCAGCGATTTGTTGTACCTCTCAGCCATGGTGGCTTCTGGTACGCGCGAATGCGGAAAGGGGTTGCAAGAGTCCGCTGAGTCGCCGAAGCTAACACCGAGCGCGCGAGCGGCTTGGACAGCTTCTTGTTGATGCGACGGATGTCGGCAACCTCTTTCTGCACGGCCTGGAGGCCGCAGCCGGCCCCGCCG
>JANNNN010000655.1:0-1807 GCA_031398555.1 Planctomycetia bacterium
CGGAAGTGGAGCACTTGACCTGTGATGTGCAACAAATTGATTTTAGGAAATATAATGGAATTGATTTGATAGCTGGTGGCCCGCCTTGCCAGCCATTTTCGGCATCGGCAACGGCAACCGCTAAACCGACTTCGTACATTACCGGCAGATCGGGCAAGTCATCACCGATGTAGCAAACTTCCGAAGGCAACAATTCCAATTGTTTCATCACGTCGTGGGCCGCAGGTAACTTCTCGGCAAATCCCTGCCGTACGACTTCAATTCCCAACTCGGCAGCTCTCGTCTTGACGATCTGACTGTTTCGAGCGGTAACCAATCCAAATGTAAACCCGCAGCGCTGCCAGAGTTTGATTCCCAAACCATCGCGTACGAAGAAAGTTTTCGTTTCGTTTCGACACCTTGGTTGTCCCAAACAATCGAACCGTCAGTGAGTACTCCGTCGACATCCGACAGAATGCAACGTATAGGTCGAGCGATTTCAATGTCTTTGTTTGCCAAGATAGACTGCAACCATAAAACGAATGTTAGATATTTCGCGGACGACGAAGCGGCAGGATGTGGGGTTTTACCTGAGCATCTACCTTCGAGTCTACAACTTCTGCGGCTTTTGTGCTTGGCCAAAAGCTCTTCATGGCGCTCATAACATCCGTCACGTCAATCAAGCCAAGCGGACGCTGTTCGTTGTCCACCACAGGCAGTTCGCTGATTTTGCGATCTGCGAGGATACTTAAGGCGACGGGTAGCGGCTCGCCCTGCCGGACCACTTGGAAGTGTTTTGTCATGGAACGCGAAATAGGTTCGTCGAGTAAATTCTCTCCGGCTCGTTCAAGTAGTTTTGCCAAGTCACTGTCCGTGAAAACCCCTGTTAGCTTGCCATCATCGCCATGCAACATTATAGCGCCAGTACGTCGCCCCGGACGACTCAACTCGACCAGCACGGCTCGAAGGTTATGTGATTCGTGGGCGACGCGGCATTCACCAAGTGGTCGCATGATTTGTTCGACTCGAATTAGAGATCGTCCCAGTGCTCCAGCGGGATGAAATCTTGCAAAGTTATCGCGGGTAAATCCTTGCAACTCGCTTGTAACCAGGGCCAACGCGTCACCCAATGCCAGCATAACGGTCGTTGTCGAACTGGGCGCTAACCCAAGTGGACATGCTTCATTCAAGCTGCCCAGAGTAAGTGTGAGGTCTACGTTCCGAGCGAGCGTGCTGGTCGACTTGGCCGTAATTGCAATCGTGTAGGAAGCGAGCTCCCTCAAGGAAGGAAGTAGTCGCGTGACTTCATCGGTCTCGCCGCTGTACGATAGCAAGAGGACGACGTCATCGCGTCGAATTTTACCCAAGTCACCGTGGACCGCTTCAGCGGGATGCATGAAATGGCTAGGAGTTCCCGTCGATGAAAACGAAGCGGCGATTTTCTGACCAATCAGCCCCGCTTTGCCAATGCCGCTCACTACAACGGATCCGCAGCAGCCGCGCAAAACTTCAACCGCAATCGCAAAGGATTCGTCAAGTGATTGAGACAGCGTTTCGATTGCATGCGACTCAACGCGCAGGATTTCACTGCCACGCCGAATTGTGTGGAGGCGAGCAGAATCGATCTTCGGCACTGGTAATGCTGACATGCCACCATCCTCCATGATTAGGCAATACAATAGATCAGGGATTCTAGTGAAGTTACCCGCCGAAGGCAATGTAGTTTCCGTCAGCAAGTTGATTTGCTAGTACAGCGCGGCAGTGCTGCTTTATTTACCATAAAAGCCCTATAGGCATTGATATTGGCGTTTAAGATTCCATGCTGCGC
>JANNNN010000668.1:0-9155 GCA_031398555.1 Planctomycetia bacterium
CAGATAGATCTTTTACACGAGGACTTTGCGGACAGGCGGAGACGATTCGGGTTTTGCGAGACGCAGATGCGCTCATTGCTGGCGCAGAGTTTTTGACTGCCGAAGTTTTGGCCGAATTGCCGAAGCTGAGAATCATCGCGCGGGCGGGCGTGGGGTACGATCGAGTCGATGTTGCGGCAGCGACTGGTCGCGGCATTCCGCTGACCATTACACCGACTGCGAATCACGAAGCAGTGGCTGAAACCGTTTTTGCGTTGATGTTTGCGATCGCGAAAAGCGTGATCGATAATGATGCTAGAGTTCGCAGTGGCGGGTGGCGTAAAGGGCCGACACAGCCGATTCGTGGCAGGACGCTGGGTTTGTTTGGGTTGGGGCGGATTGGACGCAGCACCGCTACACGAGCTCGAGCGATGGGAATGACGGTCATCGCGACGGAGACGTGCCCTGATCTAATGTTTGTAGAGCAATACTCGATTGAGCTGGTTGACTTCGAGACACTTTTGGCCAGAAGCGATTACCTTTCGGTCCACTGCCCACTCAATGGCGAGACACGCGGCTTGTTTAACCGCGATGTGTTTGCAAAGATGCGCTCTGGAGGTGTATTCATCAATACCGCTCGGGGTGAACTGGTCAATGAAGCGGATCTCGTCGAGGCTTTAACAAGCCATCTTGGCGCTGCAGGTTTGGATGTGTTTGCGGAAGAACCACCGTCAGCGGACAATCCACTTTTCCGATGCGAGAATTTGGTTGCAAGTCCACATTTGGGCGGAGCCGACACGCTGGCTCAGCGAAGCATGGCGATTGAAGCAGCGGACTGCATTATCAAACTGTCGCGAAATGAATGGCCCAGTGCGGCGGTGGTGAACAAGGAACTGCAAGCGACTTGGAAATGGTAGCAGGCCCATCGCGGACGCTGCCGGCGTCCGTAGATGACGCCAGCGTTTGAGCCAACTTACAATACTAATCAATGGTCGCTGCACGAACTCCGTGTATCACTGCCGCAGCCAATTGCTCGATATGTTCTTCACGAGAACAGAGGGGAGGCATTAGGACGATGACGTTGCCGAGCGGCCTTAGCCAAACGTCGTGATTGAGTGCTGCCTGACAAGCTCGCCATCCACGCCGCTCAATCCAGGGATATGGGGTTTTAGATTCTCGATTGAGTACCAGTTCTACAGCGACCATCAATCCCTTGCGGCGAATGCTGCCAACTTGCGGATGAGCTTCAAGCGGCTTCAAACAAGCAGCCAGATAAGCTCCTTGACGCTCAACGTTTTCCAACGTCTTTTCCGTCTCGAACAAATCCAGCGTGGCCAGCGCAGCCGCCGCAGCCAGTGGATTGCCACCAAATGTGTGGCCATGGAAGAACGATTTCGATTGATCGTACTCACCTAGAAACGCATCCCAAACAGCCCGCGTTGAGATGGTTGCAGCCATGGGCAAATAACCACCAGTAAGCCCCTTACCTGTGCAAAGGAAATCGGGTTGAACATGTTCCCATTCGCAAGCCCACATGCGTCCGGTTCGACCCATGCCTGTGGCTATTTCATCTGCAATCAACAATATGTCGTACTTGCGAGTTAATTTCCGCAGACCTAGCAAGAAACCCGGCGGGTGCATCACCATGCCCGCCGCGCCTTGCACCAATGGCTCCACCACAACTGCTGCCAACCGATCTTGAAAGGTCTCGATCAATCGCTCGTATTCGCTCAAATAATGCTCTGCAGCGTGTTCAGGCTTGATTTGAGCAGGCAAACGGTAGCTGTCAGGGCACGGACCTCGGACAACATCAAATAGTAGTGGAGCAAACATGGCGTGGAATCGTGAAACACCACCAACACTGACACAGCCCAACGTGTCGCCGTGGTACGCCTCGCCGAGAGCCAAAAAGAGATTGCGTTGCCGCTGAGGTGAACCGATTTGGCGCCAATATTGGAACGCCATTTTCAACGCAACTTCAACTGCGCATGCCCCATCGCTGCTAAAGAAAACGCACTCCAATCCATCAGGGGTAACTTCGACCAATCGTTTCACTAAATCGATTGTGGTCGAATTGCTCATACCGAGCGATGTTACGTGGGCGACACGACCAAGCTGCTCAACGATCGCTTTATCGATGGCTGGGTGTCGGTGTCCATGGACATTGCACCACAGACTGCTGACGCCATCCAATAGTGCTCGTCCTGCTGAATCGTACAACCATACTCCCTCAGCACGATCCACCACCAGCGGTTCATACTCCGCCATCTGAGTAAAGGCGTGCCAATAGTGGTTGCGATCCCACTCCAAACGTTTTGCAAGTTCGAGATCCGACAACTGTTGCGAGGAATCCATCGAGTTCACTAGATTCAAAAAATGCTACCAGTGAACTTCAACGGGCGCACCGACTCGAATTCCCAGCATCGCCGACGCGCTATCTTCGACAAGAATAATCTTCATCGAACCGGCTTTGTCCGCAATTGCAACCAACGTCATTGCTGGTTGCTTATGCTCGATCGGAAAAAGCCCGAAGGTCTCGTGCTCATCGACCACTATCCGTAAGGATGAGTCGTGGGGCGCACCTGACAATTTTTCTGTCGAAACGTCGGTTACGAGATTTCCCGTAGCGTCAATTTCGACAACTTTCCCTGTGAGTTTTGCTGTCACTTGAGAATTGCTTTTGCAAATGTTCGTTCAACGACATCCTTCGCAGAACTGGACCGCTAAGCTCCTCATGAGCTAGCAAACATTCGGCAGATTGTAGCAATTCCCGAAACACAATGTGTATGTGGAAGTCCGCCATGAACAAATTTACATGTCGGCCTAAGCTAATCCTAAGACTTGTAATTTGATGTCCAAGGACCCCAGTCGCCCGCCACCGCCAATTCGAGGTCTCCATGAAAGCTATGGGGGCAGTAAAAGCATTGCATGCAGCGAGCCTCGACCACACTACCGCCATCGACTCACCCTTGGGTGTTCGCGAGATCGAGAAAGTTAAATTTCCAATGCTCTTTCCAAAGTGCTCCGTCGGAGAAAATGATAGCCATAGAGTATTTTTGCCTCTGCGCGACTTTTTGCACCACTTGTGGGACTAGTTAATCCCCTGCGATAGTGACAAATGGCGGTATGACTGACTCTACCCGCAGAATCGTTCAACTTTTACATCCCACAATCCCGATACCCCCACAGTAACGCGATTTAAGTAGTTCGTTCTCAGGCAGCTGAGTTCCAACTTTGTGCACAATTGGCGGCGAAGGACAGGGCAATGTTCAAGCATCAAAAATCTAGCAATGCAAATTTCGCAGCGCAGCGAATCAGTGTCAGACTGTTGCTACGTTCGGCTATCGCAGGAAGCATCGTAGCCGGCTTTGTTTGTCCAGCTGCGGCGCAGAGCGGGTTGGTTCTACCGTCCTTTCCGGATGAGTCCGCCGTTTCGTTGCTGCCCGTTTCACAGGCTACTACATTTCCTGTCGCGTTGGCAGAATCGATACCCGCTTACCCGTCGACCGCAAAGCGAGTTGCTATTCTTTTGGGATTTAAGAAGCAGAGCCCTACGCCTGCTCTTTCGCAATCGGTCCCAGCACTGGCGATTCCGGCTTTCCCGTCTACTTCGCCAATGCAGCTTACAACTCAGTTCGTTCCTGAACAAGCTTCATCAACTTCCCACACACCCACCATATTTCGATCAACGAGCGGCAAGGTTCGAAGTTTGCCTGTCGAGTATGCTAGTAATCCTACAGTACTAGCTTCCGCCGATGAATCATTACCGGAAGTGGACGTTCCTGCGATTGTGACGGTCCAGACTGCTTTGGCGATGGATGAACCAATCGAAGAATCTCTGAATGGATTATCATCCGAAACGTTAACGGATGTTGAAATCCCGCACACACCTGTTCAAGAAGTGCAACAGCGTCTCCCTGAACTTGTAAGGCGTTCGCCAGCGATGCAATTGCACTTCGGCGGAAATCTTCCAAGCAGTTCAACGCTCGCGGATTCCGAAAAAACGGAGTCGACTTCGAATAAGTTTTCACTGAGTGACTCGAGTGAGATAGCGGTGGATGAAAGCAAAGTCCAGAAGCCTAGTCCGCGCATCATGAACGTGAGGATCGAGGGCGAGCCAGTTCCAGTACAGGACCGCTCTGATCGCCCGATTGTTCCTTCTGCGACGGCAACCTCGATTCAGAAAAAGGCATCTTTTGATTTATCTAGTTCAGTCGCAGGTCACAAAGCACTTTCTGACAAGAGCAATGATCTGCCGCCGGCTATTGGGCCGCGTCTAGAAGTAGATTTGCATGAATCTGTCAACGTTGAAACCACGCAGCCTATCAGTGGGTTGTCCGTCGAACATCCAGACCTTTGTCAAGTACTCAAGAGTGGCGAACGCAGCGTCTCGTTTGTAGGACTGAAGGCAGGCCAAACTCGCGTTGCCCTATTCACTACGAACGCTTCCGGCGAGCGCAAAATTGAAATTCGCGAAGTCGTCATTGCGGGTGCTGAAAGTCGCCAAGCTGACATGAAGTCGCTGGCTGTTGAAATGGGAAAAAGCGTACGACGAATGTATCCGAACAGCCGCATCGAAGTGATTGCGGAGTCGGAAGCACTGACAGTACAAGGTTATGCAAGTTCAGAAGCGGAAGCCAAAAAGATTATTGGCTTGGTCCGCAGAACATCGTTGCAACCAGTTGTCGATAGGCTGGCAACATACAAATAGATGCAATTGAGTGCCCATCCCCATCAGGCTGGGAAGGCAAAAAAGGCTGCAATCGCGCAGCGACAAGAAGATAAAATCGGGTTCGTTTGTTCGCTCAATTTGTTGCGAACGCTGACAGGGTGGCTTTACTAGCAAGAATGCCAATTTGAGGATTACCATGCGTAATATCCTAACAACTACTAAAAGCGGTTTGTCGGCTATGGCCGCAGTTGGCCGCCGAACTTGTTTAGCTGCCATGCTGGCGACATCGCTCTCAGCAACCAGCGTCGAGTTTGCAACCGCACAGTCACTATATGACTCAACGCCTACTACAGTTGCCTTCGGGGACTCTGCTGAACAAAGCTACGGCTTGGTCAGTGGCGATCCTGTGGGAGAATCCGAAGGGCTGGTATCCGGACCGCGCCGACAAACTTCCCATTCCGTGAATGCGAAACTTGCGTCGATGCCGTCAGTCGTATCAGACGGCGGTTACTATGAAGGTGGCATGGTCTCGGACTCTGCTGTCACTGGCGGAATTCCTTGCCAAACGCCGGGATGCGATGTTTCGTGGTATGTAGGCTACGAAGCCCTTTGGTTGCGCCGCGAAGGCGATGACAATTTCACCATGTCACGATTCAATCGCATACCGAATTTTGATTATGAACTAGGCAGAGTCGGTGGACGCATCACCGCAGGACGCCTGTTCGATTGCCATAACGGCTTCGAGGCGGTTTACACGGGGCCATTTAAGTGGCAGCGTTCCTCAGACGTGTCTTCGAGCGCGGGGAATCTCCAAAGCAACTTTGTACCTTCCGTCGACTACGATCTAACATCGATCAATACTTTTAACAACGCTAACCGACATGTCCAGTCCTATCAAGCGAAGTACAACAGCTATGAAATGAATCGCACTTGGTGGACTTGGGATGTATTGCAAACATTGGTGGGCTTACGCTATATCAACTACGAAGAAGACTACGGCTTCTCCACGGCTCGCAATGGAGTTGGTACTGGGTTGTTCCAGTCAGCCACCAACAACAATGCCGTTGGTGCTCAAATTGGCGCCCAGTTGATTCGACCAGCAAGCTTGAGAGTCAACTATGGTTTCAGGGGTAAAGCGGGTGTTCTCGCCAACTTCAACAACTCCAATACCTTCATGTCCAATGCAGGCACCATACTCATCAGTTCGTCCGACAAGAGTGTCGACGTAGCAGGAATCGTTGAAATGGGTGCTTTCGCAAGCTATCAGATCGTGCCCAGCGTACGGTTAACAGCGGGCTACGAATTCATCTATCTACCGCAATTTGCGACCGTACCAGGTCAAGGCGTGTCGGCCGTGAATTTGGCCAGTGGAACAAATGTCCAGAATGACAGCGACGTGTTCCTGCACGGTGGTAGCGTTGGCGTGCAGATTCTCTACTAATCGGTCTCGCCTTGCTCAAGTCAGCTTTTTAGCCCAATTTGAGCCGCCAAATTCAGGAAATTGAATTCAAAACGCAGCGTGAATACGCTGCGTTTTTTTCGTTGTGCTATTTGTTATCACCACTGGCCTACTTAGACCAAATTGACGCATCTGCTAAAGTTAGAGCCAGTTGTCCCAAATTTCTAACCAAAGCTTACCGATGATCAACGCTCAACTCAAAGAACGACTCGTCCGACATGTGCTTTCGAAAGTTCGCATGCCAGCACAGTACATTGGTGGCGAGCGAAATATGGTTGTCAAACGCCATGACGAAGTTGCCGGAAAGCTCTGCTTGTGCTTTCCTGACGCGTACACAATTGGCATGAGTCATCACGGCCTTCAAGTGCTCTATTCGTTGATGAATCGTCGCACCGACTGGGCCGCCGAACGTTGCTTTACACCCTGGCCGGACATGGAGGAGCAACTCCGCAAGTACGACATTCCGCTTTACAGCCTTGAGACGTTTACACCACTCAGAGATTTTGATGTCATTGGCTTTTCGTTGCAATACGAAATTTCGTCTCCTAACGTACTGACAATGCTTGACCTTGGCGGAGTGCCGATGCGGGCAAGCCAGCGGACTATGGCTGATCCACTGATTTTGGCTGGCGGTCCGTGTGCACAGAACCCCGAGCCGATGGCCGAGTTCATCGATTGCTTTGTGACTGGTGATGGTGAACCGTCGTTACCGGAGATCTGCGATCTGTGGCTCGGCCTCCGCAATGCAGCACGCGAAAATGGTGGTTGGCTCAGTGGAGCAGCGGGGCGACTGCAGCGCGAACAGGCCCTAGCCGAACTCGCGATCCGTCTGCCCTACGCTTACGTCCCTCGCTTTTATATTCCCGAGTATCGCGACGGACGAATTCTTTCATTAAATCGCTCTCGAGGCGATGTGCCAGAGACCATTGAGCCCTGCGTAATTCGTGATCTCGATGGCATTCCACTCCCGACTTCGCCTGTTGTTCCATTCGTTGAATGCGTTCATGATCGCATCGCGATTGAAATCATGCGAGGCTGTCCTTGGCAATGTCGCTTTTGCCAAAGCACAGTCATCAAACGTCCCCTGCGTATTCGATCTGTTGAAACGATTATCAACGCCGCCTTGGAAAGCTATCGCAATACGGGCTTTAACGAGATCAGCATCCTCTCACTTTCAAGTAGCGACTATCCGCACTTCGAAGAACTCGTCACAAAAATGAAAGCGGCCTTTAATCCAATGGGAGTGAATATCTCAGTCCCCAGCCTGCGGGTTAATGAACAACTGCGAACGATAGCGGATCTCGTCGGCAACGGTCGCAGTGGTGGTTTAACGCTCGCTCCCGAAGTTGCGAGGGACGACATGCGCGAACAGATTCGCAAGAAGATCAAGAATGATGATCTGTACGAAGGCTGTCGAGTTGCCTTCAAAAACAACTATGAATCCGTCAAGCTCTACTTTCTGTGCGGCTTACCCGGCGAACGCCCCGTCGACCTCGAGGGTATCGTCGAGATGGCTGAAACGATTGCGAAAATCGGCCGCGAAGTCAAAGGGCGATTCCCGAAAGTCACTGCGAGTGTATCGAACTTTGTGCCAAAATCTCATACGGCATATCAATGGAACGGTATGCAGCGACGTGAATATTTCCAGTGGGCACACAAATACTTGTGGCAGAAACGGACCATTCGTTCCGTCAATATCAAGTGTCATAACGTCGAAACGAGTCTACTTGAAGGTGTATTGAGCCGTGGCGATCGCCGAACTTGCGACGCAGTAGAGCTCGCCTGGCAGCGCGGAGCCCGGATGGACGGATGGGACGAAATGATGGACTCCGATCGCTGGTGGAAGGCGCTTGCGGATTCGAATATCGATGTCGAAAAGCAGTTGCACGAACCTTACGAGGTCATGTCAAAGCTACCGTGGGACCACGTTAACGTAAAATCGGGTCGCGAGTTTCTGCAAAAGGAACAGCAACGGGCCGTGCTGCAGTTAACCGCGATGGCTGATGCAAAATGAACGCCCTCAATCCTGCTCGCGTCGAAGTTGGTCTTGAAGTTTGCCTGAAGGCGCCACCGAAGTTAATTGCTAACGGCGCGAAGTTCGGGCTATTGATGAATCAGGCTTCAGTGACGAGTGACCTTCGATACGCGTGCGACGTCCTCGATGCGAGTTTCCCCCAGCAGCTCGTCTCACTATTCTCCCCGCAGCACGGATTGTGGTGCGAGCAACAAGCGAACATGCTCGAATCGCAACATGCGGTTCATCCTCGTTTGGGATTGCCAATCTACAGTTTGTACGCCGAGTCGCGTGAGCCAACTCTCGACATGCTTCGAGGCCTGGACGTTCTCGTGATCGACCTGCAAGACGTTGGTACTCGCGTCTACACATTCATTTGGACCGTCGTAAATTGCATGCGAGCGTGTAAGTCGCAGTCGATTCCGGTGATTCTATTGGATCGCCCCAATCCAATCGGCGGCGACTCTGTTGAAGGTCCGATTTTACAAAGCAACTTTCGCAGTTTCGTTGGACTAGCCGATATCCCGATGCGACACGGGTTAACATTGGGTGAATTGGCGCAGTTCTGCAATTCAAGTCTGGGCATCAATGCTGAATTGCAGATTGTGCCAATCTCTGGTTGGGAGCGGTCTCTTCACGCGCCCCAGACGACGGCACCCTGGTGCCCGCCTTCGCCTAACATGCCACGTTACAGCACAGCACTCGTTTATCCGGGCCAAGTGTTACTCGAAGGTACGAATTTGTCCGAGGGACGAGGGACGACGACACCTTTCGAAGTCGTCGGCGCTCCTTTTATTGACTCTGAGAAACTTGCCGCAGAATTAAATACCGCTCAGCGTGAGCGCGATGCACATTCGAGCGTCTATTTTCGTCCGCTTCGATTTGTCCCGACGTTTGACAAGTGGGTCGGTCAAAGCTGTGGCGGAGTATTCATTCATCCGCTCGATGCCAGACGATTCCAGCCCTACGCGACGACGATTGCGCATGTTGGCCACGACGTAGGGGCTGTCGGTGATCTCGATGCCGACCTT